>WHTT01000033.1 GCA_009377605.1 Luteitalea sp. | reverse complement strand
GAGCACGTTGTGGGACAACGTGTTGGGCCAGTCGCTTCTCGACGGCTGGCAGCTTGGCTTCGATAGCGCTGCGGGAAGGCTCGAGCCACGGCGGGAGCACCAGCGTCTCGCCCAGATGAGCGACATCTTCATCGACGGAAAACCCCGGACCGTCGGTCGCCAGCTCGAAGAGCACACCGCCCGGTTCGAGAAAGTAGACCGAGCGGAACCAGAAGCGATCGATCACCGGCGTCGGACGACGGCCGCCCGCTTCGATCCGTGACCGCATGTCGAGCTGATGCTGCTCGTCGTCTACACGCCAGGCGAGGTGATGGATGCTGCCGGTGCCCCACGCGCCACGGCCGATGTCCGCCCTCTCCTGAATGTCGACGAACCGGCCGGACGGAGCGGCTTCGCCATCGGATCGTTCGGGCTGGCCGGACCGATCAGCCCGAACAACGTAGCGATGCCAGCCGCTCTCGGTGCCGAGAAGGCTGAAGCCAAGCACCTCTTCGAGAAACGTGGTCGTCCTGGCGAGGCGTTGTTCCCACAACCGAGCGCCGTGCAGGCCACGTACTTGGTGTTCCGCCGGGACTGGGCTGTCGTGCCACGGCGAAAAGGGACGCCGGACCGCTCCGTCGCTCTCGACCAGCGCCACGTTGAGCCCATGCGGATCGATGAGCGGCAGGACGCGCTCGCCAAAGCGCGTCTCGGCGGCCCCAAGATGTGTCCCGTAGCCCTCGAGCCGATCTCCCCAATACGCCATACTTCCAGGCGGAATCGCGAGCTGGACCTCTACGCTCAGACCATGTCCTTGCCGTGATGGCGCAAGCTGCGCCCAGGGAAAGAAGGTGAGATCCGTGCCGGGACGTCCCTCGGCGTCCGCATAGAAGAGATGGTACGTCCCAGGATCATCCTGGTTGACACTCTTCTTGACGAGCCGTAAGCCGAGCACCCCGCTGTAGAAGTCCAGGTTCTCCTGGGCTGGTCCCGCAATCGCGGTGACATGGTGCAGGCCGGTGACACTATGCATTGCACTCTCCTGAGAATACCTACACCTAGCGTAAATTATGGGGAGCGGAAGCGCCTATGAGAATCGCGATTGCGTCAGATCATGCAGGGTTTCGCTATAAGAGCATGCTCGCGGCATACCTTCGGTCGCGGGGCGAGGAGGTCGTCGACTTCGGCACCGATTCCGAGGAACCCGTTGACTACCCGGACGTCGTCTTTCCAGCCGCCCGGGCCGTGGCCCAGGGAGAGTGCGAGCGGGGCATCGTGATCGGCGGCTCCGGCAACGGAGAGGCCATTGCGGCAAACCGCTTCCGTGGTGTCAGGTGTGCGCTCTGTTGGAATGTCGAATCGGCACGGCTCGGCCGCGCCCACAACAATGCCAACGTGATTGCGCTCGGCGAGCGGCTCGTTTCAGAAGAGGTCGCACGCGCAATCGTGGAAACATGGCTATCGGTGCCGTTCGAGGGTGGCCGCCACGGCACGAGGATCGCCAAGCTCGATCAATAGTACTGCGCCTCGCGCTTCTGCGCGTCGAGCTCACGCGCTGCGTCCTTGGCGTTTGTCGCTAACGGAGCCAATTCTCTCGCGGAAGATCGTCGATCCGCGCAAACTCGCGGTCGTTGTCGGTGACGATGGTGCAGCCGAGAGCGATGGCGTGGGCGGCAATGAGCAAGTCGTTGCCGCCAATCGGCAGCCCAGCCAGTTCGAGCTGGGCACGGAGCGGACCATAGGCCGTGTCGCCCGGCGCTTCGAACGGCAGCACGTCGAGCGCTTCGAGCACCGCGTCGAGCTGCGCGGTCAATCGTGGCGCGTTCTTTTTCCTGGCGCCATAGCGGAGCTCCGCTGCAACGATGATGCTGGTGCAGACGCGGCCTTCGCCCACCTCCCGGATGCGCTGTGCCACGCGTCCGTGTGGGTTCCGGATCAGGTCGGACACGATGTTCGTGTCGAGCAGATAGCGCATCAAAGCTCGACCGGATCGACGGGCAAGTCGCGGATCGGTGGAAAGTCCTCGCCGATCGGCTGGAGTGTCGCCAGTACCGCCAACAAGGACTTGGGCGGGGCCGGTTCGATAATCAGTCGTTCGCCTTCCTTTCGCATGATTGCCTCCTTTCCAGGGAGCTGGAACTCTCGAGGAATCCGGACCGCCTGGTTTCTGCCGTTCTTGAACAGTCTGACCCGACGCTCCGGGCTCAGGGTCGCCTTCACAGGCATAGGTCTTAGCATCTACCATAACCGCACCCTCTGTCTAGCCGTTTGTTGGTGAGCCATCGCACAGACCCACGAGCGAGAGTCGTGCCAGCTGTTTCTGGCGGCAATCACGCTATTTCTGGCCGAAATATCGGCGAGATTGCTGCTGGGGACGCAGACCTTGCAACACGATGGGCGCTCGATCGTCACAGAATCTGCGATGGCTCGAGACTTGACCGGTGAGGGTTGGCTACGGCCGCTGCTCGGGGGCTTTCCTGCACGGCGAGCGCTGATGCGCCGAGCACGACGAAGGCCAGCCAGAGGATGTCTGCCAACAGCAGGTGCAGGAGTTGCATCCAGATCGGTGCGAGCAGGAGAACGTTCACGACACCCGCCGCGAGCTGCACGAGCGTCGTCACGACAACGACCCGCGCCGCCAAGTGGCCCCAGCGAGGCCCGTCCGGGAGCTGCGCCCGCCATGCCATCAGCAGGACCGCGAAGCCGGCGGTCACTGTGATCGCTGGATGCAAGACTCTCAGCCGAACCATCATGTGCGACGTGGGTGACAGATCGGCGCGCAGCGCCTCGGTGAGTGAGCCGGCGGGGTAGAGCGTGTCGCCCAATGCGGCGACGGCGCCGCTCACACCAGCGAGGAGCAGGCCGATGATGCCCGACGCGAAGAGCAACGTGACTCCCGGCCGATGCGACAGGCGGACGGGCCCTCCGCCGGAGAGCCAGTGGGCCGTCAGCACCAGCCAGGCCAGGAGGATGAAGGTGTTGGTCAGGTGGACCGCCATGAACAGTGCGCGGGCCATGGTCGCGTTGTCCGCCACCAGCTCGAACAGGACGAGCCCGGCACCCACCGCAGCTTCGGTCAGCATGAACAGCAGCGCCATCCAGGCCCCCAGGCGCGCCGCGTCACCGCGCTTGGTGACCCGCAGCGTTGCCACGAGCAGGACGACAACGAGGATGAGCGCTACACCGCTCGTGAGCCTGTGAGAGTACTCAATCAGCGTCGCGACTGCGGGTGCGCGGGGCACGATATCGCCGTTGCACAACGGCCAGTGATTGCCGCACCCGGCGCCTGAGCCGGACGCGCGCACATAGGCGCCCCAGAGGATCACGCCCAGGTTGTAAGCGACCACGAACCATGCAAACCGAGCGAGCGCAGCCACATGGTCGATGGTAGCGCAGAGGAGGGTCTGCTGCGCGGCGCGTTCGGCGAACGCCCTGCCATTGGCGGACGGTAGGGCCGCCTCGCCGAGGCGTCCTGACTGACGACTGGATCGTGTAGTACATTGTCTCGCCTGTGGCGATACCGTATCGAAGCGTGGATTTGCCGGGACGGCGTCTCGCGTACTTGGAGGCCGGAGAAGGCGCAGCCCTGCTCTTCGTGCACGCCTTTCCCCTGACGGCGGAGATGTGGCGGCCCCAGCTCGAGACCCTGGCGCCGGGCTGGCGTGGTCTTGCGCCAGACCTTCGCGGGCTCGGTCGGTCGGCGCTGGCGGCAGGGGACCGTCAGGGTCGCGCCGCCTCGTCTATGGAGGATCACGCCGATGACTTGGACGCGCTACTGGGCGCGCTCCGGATCGACTCTGCCGTGGTCGTCGGTTTGTCGATGGGCGGGTATGTCGCGTTTGCGCTCTGCCGGCGTGCTCCGCAGCGAGTCCGGGCACTCGTGCTCGCCGATACGCGCGCGGAGCCAGATACCGACGAAGGGCGCGCCAAGCGCGACAGCTTGAAGCAAATGGCGCGAGAGCATGGCGCGGCCGCCATAGCCGACGCGATGGTTCCGCAGATCGTCGGCTCGTCTACCCAGAAGGACCGGCCGGAGCTCCTCGACGACGTTGGGGCGATGGCTCGGCAGAATAGTCCCGACGGCCTCATCGACGCGCTCGAGTGCCTCAAGTCGCGCCAGGATTCGCGGCCGTTGCTGCCGGCGCTCACGTGCCCCACGCTCATCATCGTGGGTGCGGAGGATCAGGTGACCACGCCGGCGATGAGCGAGGCCATGGCGTGCGCCATTCCTGGTGCGGCAGTGCACGTCATTGCCGGCGCCGGACATCTATGCAATCTCGAGCAGCCGGAGGCTTTCGGCAGGTCGCTGCACCAGTTTCTCGACCGTCTGGACGCGTGACGAGTAAGGAAAGGCGCCTGTATTCCGCATGAGTATCGCCAGGCTCACGACACATCTCGCGCTCATCCTCGTGACGCTGCTGGCCGCCGCGCCACGGGCACAGCCCGGGCAGAGTGCCGGCGGCATGCACGCCACGCTCGACGCGATCTTGGATCTTTATGTACGCGACGGTCTCGTCTACTACGCGGCACTCAAGGGCGAGCGCGCGCGGCTCGATCGCTATGCAGCCTCATTGAACGTCTCTCCCGCCACGTACGACGCCTGGAGCCGCGACGAGAAGGCGGCCTTCTGGGTGAACGCCTACAACACGTTCGTGCTGCAAACCGTGATCAACAACTACCCAATCCGGGGCGGCTCCAAGCAGTATCCCGCCAACAGCATTCGGCAGATCCCAGGCGCCTTCGAGCGGTTGAGCCATCGCGCGGCTGGACGGAGTGTGACGTTGGACGAGATCGCGAAGGTGATTCTGCCGGAGCTCGCCGATCCGAGGCTCTCCCTCGCGCTCGGGCGAGGGGCGGTCGGCAGCGGGCGATTGAGGAGCGAGGCGTACACGGGGGCGCGTCTCGGTAAGCAACTGGAGGCGGTTGCGCAAGACTGCGTCAACCGGTCGGAATGCTCGATGCTCGACAAGGAAACAGGTGAGCTATCGGTGACGCCGATCTTCAGCTGGCACGAGCAGGAGCTCGTCAAGGCGTATGCGAGACAGGGTGACGGCGAAACCACTTACAAAGGCCGGAGCCCAATCGAGCTGGCAATTCTCCATCTCCTCGAGCCCAACCTCTTTCCCAGAGAGCGCGCTTTCCTCCGCCGCAATACATTTCGCCTGAAGTTCACGACGTTCGATTGGCGCCTCAATGACTTGACCGGCGGTGGGCCGAGTGGGTGAGGGGGTGACGGGGTGAGGGGGTGACAGGGTGACAAGGTGAGCGGGCAATCCGGATAGTGCGAATTGAGTCCGTCAAGTTGTCTCCTTGTTGCTTGAGCTAAACAGAGCTCGAGAAATCCCGACCTCGAACCGTTGACCTCGAACCGTTGACCTCGAACCTGGTCACCCTGTCACCTGGTCACCCGATCACCCAGTCACCCCATGGATCTGCACCTGACTGACAAAGTTGCTATCGTCACCGGCTCGAGCCGCGGCTTGGGATTGGCGAGCGCCAAAGCGCTTGCCGCCGAGGGCTGCTCCGTGACGCTCTGTGCGCGGGGTGCGCAGCGACTCGAAGAGGCGGCCGAGGAAGTCCGTGCTGTTGCTCGCAGTGCATCCAACGTGATGGCAGTGGCCGCCGACGTGGCAACGGAGGCGGGCGTTCGCACGATCATCGAGCGGACGGTTGGAGCATGGGCCGGCGTGGACATCCTGGTCAACAACGTCGGCGTGGCGCGCGGCGGCGGCATTGTCGAGACGTCGGATGCCGAGTGGCAGGCCGCCTTCGATCAAACGCTCTTCCCCGCAATCCGCGCGTCGCGGCTCGTCGTGCCCTCCATGCGAGAGCGTGGCGGCGGCGTCATCTTGATGATTGCCTCCATCTGGGGCCGTGAGTCGGGCGGCCGCATGACGTACAACACCGTCAAGGCAGCCGAGATCAGCATGGCGAAAGCACTTGCCCAGCAGCTGGCGGGGGACAACATTCGTGTGAACAGCGTCGCCCCAGGATCGATCCTGTTTCCGGGCGGATCGTGGCATCAGCGGCAGCAGGCAGATCCGGAGGGCATCGCCGAGTTCGTCCGCCGCGACCTGCCGTTCGGCCGCTTCGGACGTGCCGAGGAGGTGGGGGACCTCGTGGCGTTTCTCGCGTCGCCGCGTGCGAGCTGGGTGAGCGGCGCCTGCATCCCGGTCGACGGCTGCCAATCGCGCTCGAACATCTGAAAAAGGAACCGGGTACCTTTTCGGGAGCGAAAAAGGAACCGGGTACCTTTTCGCGTTTGCTGAAGACGATGTCTGACTTGATTCAATCTGCGGCGGACGCGCTCTTCGTTCCGTGGCTGGTCGTCATCCTCTTTGGCACCGGGATCTTTCTCACGTTCCGGTATCGCTTCATTCAACTCACGCACTTCGCCGAGGCGCTGCGGAACTTCGTGGCGCCACGCGATGCGACAGCCCGCGGTGCGTTGCCGCCGTTCCAATCGTTCATGACAGCGCTCGCGACCACGGTCGGCACCGGCAACATCGCGGGCGTGGCCGCGGCCATCGTGACGGGCGGCCCGGGCGCGCTGTTCTGGATCTGGGCGTACGGCTTCGTCGCGACGACGATCAAGCTCACCGAGGCGGTGCTCGGTGTGCAGTACCGAGACCAGCGGGGCAGCGCCGTGCTGTCCGGCCCGATGTTCTATCTGCGCGACGGCTTGCGATCCCCCCGGCTCGCGTGGGTCTACGCGCTGGTGGCCGGTGTCGCCGCGCTCACGACCACACCATTCACGCAGCCCAACTCGATTGCCGTGGTGTGGGAGAGCGAGCTCTCGGTGCCGACATGGGTAACCGGGCTCGCCGTGGCCGTGCTCACCTGGATGGTCATCATCGGTGGCATCAGGTGGATCGGACGCGTGATGGAAAAGCTCGCGCCGCTCAAGGTCGGTCTGTATCTGATTGGGGGCGTGATCGTCATCGTTTCGTTTGGCTCGCAGCTGCCGGACGTATTGGCGCTCGTCTTTCGCGAAGCGTTCTCGTTCCGTGCCACGGCGGGCGGCAGTCTGGGCATCATCGTGGCGATGCGCTATGGCCTCGCCCGCGGCCTCTATGCGAACGAGGCAGGGTACGGCACAGCGGCCGTCGCGTACGGCACGGCACAGAGCAGCGAGCCGCGCCGTCAAGGCCTCAACGCCGTGATGGAAACCTTCATCGTTTCGTTCGTGACCTCGTCCATCAGTGGGCTGGCGATCTTGGTCACTGGTGTATGGGAGGCTGGCCAGACGAGCACGGCGGCGGTGGCGCAAGCGTTCGACCAGGCGATGCCGGGCGTAGGTGGGCTGGTGGTTGCCGTGTGTGCGTTCCTGTTCGGCTACGGCACGCTGATCGGATGGTCGTACTATGGCGAGCGGTTTCTCGCGTATGTTCTCGGTGAGCGGGTGACAATCCCCTACCGTTGGATCTACTGCCTGCTCATCCCCTTTGGCGCCATGGCCAGGGTCGAGCTCGTCTGGGCGTGGGGGGATCTGATGAACGCGCTGCAGATCTTCCCAAACCTCGTCGGCGTCGTTGGCCTGAGCGCGCTGGTCGCGACGATTGTGCGGCGGGCGCATCCGAAAAGCATCGGGTGAACCTCGACCTTCAAGCTTTCGCCTCTTGATCGTCCCACCGGTGCCTGCTAGCATCGACGCACCATGTCCTCGCTAGGCCTCGCGCGGCAACACGGCGACAAAGATCGCGCGCTGGCGGAGGCGGTGGATCGTCTGGGGCCCCATGTCCCGGACCTGGGCCAGGCGCTGGTCGTTCGGGGCGGGAACGCCGCCGTAACCGCCATCCGTCGCGACCCGGCTGCCGAGGCGCGGCTCGTCCCGTTCCCTGGCGCGCTGGACGAGCGTCTGCAGCAGGGTTTGGCGCGCCGGGGAATCACACAGGCCTATTCGCACCAGGCTGAGGCGATCGAGCACATCCTCGCCGACCGCCATGTCGTCATCGTTACCCCCACGGCCTCGGGCAAGACGCTCTGCTACAACGGACCGGTTTTGAACGCTATCCTGCGCGACGCCTCGGCACGAGCGCTGTACCTCTTCCCGACGAAGGCACTGGCGCAGGACCAGCTCGCGGAGCTGCATGGCCTCGCCTCGCTCGTCGGCGACGGGGCGGATATGGAGATTGGCGTGCACACCTACGACGGTGACACGCCGCAGGACGCGCGCCGATCGATTCGCACGAAGGCGCACGTGGTGCTCAGCAACCCCGACATGCTGCATTCGGGCATCCTGCCGCATCATCCGCGCTGGGCGAAGCTGTTCGAGAACCTGCGCTACGTGGTCATCGACGAGCTGCACGCGTACCGTGGCGTGTTTGGCAGCCACCTCGCCAACATCATGCGGCGCTTGCAGCGCATCTGTCGTCACTACGGCTCGAGCCCGGTGTTCATTTGCGCATCGGCAACCATCGCCAACCCCCGCGAGCTCGCGTCGCGGCTGACCGACCGCGAGTTCGTGCTCGTGGACCAGAACGGCGCGCCGCATGGTGAGAAGCTGTTCGTCTTCGTCAACCCTCCGGTCGTCAACGCGCAGCTGGGTATTCGCCGCTCCTATCTCGCCGAGACGCGGCGCGCGGCGCTCGAATTCCTCAAGCGTCATCTCCAGATCATCGTCTTTGCCCAGAGTCGCCTGGCGACCGAGATCCTGACAACCTATCTGAAGGACGCCGTGCCTGGGCTGCCTGGCACGGTTGATCCGGTGCGCGGATATCGTGGCGGCTACCTTCCGCAGCGGCGGCGGGAAATCGAGCGGGGGCTACGCGACGGCGTCGTGCGTGCGGTGGTGTCCACCAACGCGCTCGAGCTCGGCATCGACATCGGGGCGCTCGATGTCTGCGTCATGGCGGGCTACCCGGGGACGATTGCCTCCACGTGGCAGCGCGCTGGACGTGCGGGCCGTCGTTCCGGGCGTTCCGCTGCGGTGCTCGTCGCGTCGAGCGCGCCGCTCGATCAGTTCATCGTCCGGCACCCGGACTATTTCTTCGAGTCGTCGCCGGAACATGCCCTCGTCAATCCAGACAATCCGCACATCTTCGTCGATCATCTCAAATGCGCGGCATTCGAGCTTCCATTTTCAACCGACGAACAGTTTGGCGGGACGACGGCTCCAACGCAGGATGTCCTCGGCGTGCTCGCCGAGGAGGGCTTCGTGCACGAGGCCGACGGACGGTGGCATTGGACCGACGAGTCGTACCCAGCCGACGCCGTCAGCTTACGCTCGGTCTCGTCGGACAACTTCGTCGTGGTCGACACGACCGGCGCCGCGCCCCAGGTGATCGGCGAGACAGACTATACGAGCGCGTTTTCAACGTTGCACGAAAAGGCCATCTACATCGTGGAAGGTCAGCTCTATCAGGTGGAGCGTCTCGACATCGAAGGGCGAAAAGCGTATGTCCGCGACGTGGACTGCGACTACTACACGGATGCCATTACGTACACGAAGGTGACGATTCTCGATGAGGCCGAGGAGAGCACGGTCACGGCCGCGAGCCATGCGCACGGTGACGTGCACGTCGTCTCACGCGTGGTCGGCTTCAAGAAGATTCGCTTTTACACGAGCGAGAATGTGGGCTCTGGCGAGCTGGATCTGCCGGAACAGCCGATGCACACGACGTCGTACTGGCTCCGGATCCCCGGAGAGGTACTTGGCTCGCTGCCGTACTCTGCTGATGACCGGCGGGACGGCGTTGGCGGCTTGGCCACGGCGATGCGCGCGATTGCGCAACTGCTCCTGATGTGCGATCGACAAGACCTCGGCCTGTCGATCGACAGCGGCGGTCCAGGTACGGGTGGGGCTGAGGCGTACGTGTTTCTGTACGACAACTATCCGGGTGGCATCGGCTTGAGCACGCCGCTCTTTCAGATGCGCGAGCGTGTGCTGACCGACGCCCGGGATCTCGTCCGGTCCTGTCCGTGCGAGACCGGCTGTCCGTCGTGTGTTGGTCCTGTCGGCGAGCTCGGCCCCCGGGCGAAGCAGGTGGCCCTCGAGCTGCTCGATCGTCTGATGGACATGAATCAGGACGCTCGAGATGCGATACCGTTCTGAACGGGGAGGTCCTATATTTCTCCGTATGTAGCGCCTGGGCGCTGTTATTCACCGGAGCATGGATCTATCGCGCTTTCGTGACGCCGCACGTCAGAGCCGACGCGGGCTTGTGCCGCCGCACGGGGATTCATCCGCTCGAGAGCTGGTCTACGAGCCGGTCGATGCAGACGGCTATCCGCTCGACCCGACAAGGAGTTGGCAAGCCGAATCAAGGATTGGCGGGCTCGTGGGCTCGCCGCTCGAGACGGCGCGAGAGGTGTCGACGAGCGACGGTTCGTGCCTCGTCGTGGAGCGTGACTATCCGATCGGGGAGCGCCACGGACGATGGTCGTGTGCGGATCTCCATGTCGAGCCAGACGAGGCGTTCGACGTGCTGGCCGGGCAGGCGATCAGCCAGGTGCAGCCGCAGCGTGTGCTGTATGTCGATCTGGAAACAACGAGCTTGAGTGGTGGTGCGGGAACTGTGCCATTCCTCGTTGGCTGCGCATGGGCGGATGGCGAGGGTGTGCATCTCAGGCAGTTCTTTCTACCCAGCTTTTCGGCAGAGCGAGCGTTGCTCTCTGCCGTGGCCGACCTGGTCGACGAGACCGATTGCCTTGTCACGTTCAACGGCCGCACGTTCGACATGCCGGTTATCGAGGTACGCGGGGCGTTCCACCGGGTGGCCGTCCCGCTGTGCAGCCTGCCGCACCTCGACCTGCTGCCAGCGGCGCGCCGGCTCTGGCGTACGGCATCGCTCGCCGGCGATGGGAGCTGCCGGCTCATTGCCCTGGAGCAGGCCCTCGTGGGGCTCGCACGCGAGGGGGATGTGCCGAGCTGGGAGATTCCGAGCCGCTACTTCGCGTTCATCCGCCGTGGCGACACGAGCGGGCTCGCGGCGGTCTTTCACCATAATCGATTCGACTTGTTGACCCTCGCCGCGCTGACGGCGCGGGCGCGGCACTTGGTGCAAAACGGTATCGAGGTGCCGGCGAGCGCCGGCGAGCGTCTTGGCCTGGGGCGGCTCTATCAGCGAGCGGGACGGTTGGCAGCAGCAGAGGCGAGCTATCGCGCGGCGGCCGACGATCCCGCTGCAGAGCGAGTGCTGCGTGCTGCCGCGTGGCGCGGTGTGGCCATGCTCTGCCGGAGCAGCCGGCGGTATGCAGAGGCGGCAGCGGCATGGGAGCAGGTCGTGGCGTGCGAGCCGCGGGAGACGGTGTCAGCACGCGAGGCGCGCGAGGCGCTGGCGATTCACCACGAGCATCGGGCGCGCGATCTCGAGCAGGCACGCGCCCACGCGCAGCAGGCGCTCACGATAACGGCAAGCGAGACGCAGCGGGCGGGAGTCGAGTATCGCCTGGCACGACTCGAAAAGAAAATCGCCCGGCAAGCGCAGTGGCCTGCCGGGCGACTTTGGTAGTGGTAGGGCGCGTTCGCCGGACCCTTGCGAACCCGAACGTCAAGTTTCGGGGCTCGCAAGTGAGCGTCGCGGGGCGCAGCCGAAGGCCGTGCCCCGCAAGAACGCGCCGTCTACGTGACGCGTAGCGTGCTCAACCCCGTGACGCCTCGGCTCCTTGGTCCTTTGATCCCTTGATTTCCTTCTCGCGGGCCTTGCGTGCGGCGACGGTTTGCGCGCCGTACTTCCGCGTGAACCGCTCGACACGCCCCTCGGTATCAATGAGCTTCTGCCGCCCAGTAAAGAATGGATGGCAGTTGTTGCAGATCTCGAGGTGCAACTCTTTCTTGGTCGAGCGCGTCTTCCATGTCGCGCCGCAGGCGCAACGAGCCTCGACCTCATGGTATGTGGGATGAATGCTTTCCTTCACAGGACGCTCCTTCCAGCGCCAGCGCGACCAGCGCAATCAGTAAGTATACCACAGGCAGTGCAATGCGGCTCGCGAGACCTTTTGGCTGACAGCTGTCTGGCATTCGTTTCTGGTATTCGTTTCTGGCATTCGTCTTTGGCATTCGTTAGAATCAGCGCCCTGCCCACGCTGGAAAGAGGTCTTCATGCCCTGGTGTCAAATCTCTCGTGCTCGTGCGATGCTGCTCGCCGCCCTGCTGTTTGCCGCGCTGGATCTGCCGACGCGGGTGCTTCCGGGAGAAGCGGTTGGACTGCGTGCGCAGACTGATTCGGCCTCTGCTCCCACGCCAGTCGTAGATCTGAAGCTCTACCAAGACATGAAGTGGCGCAATGTCGGGCCGCAGCGTGGCGGCCGCGTCACGGCGATTGCCGGCGTCCGTACGACGCCCTGCACCTTCTACATGGGGGCCACCGGTGGCGGGGTGTGGAAGACGGAGAGCTGTGGCAATGACTGGAGACCCGTCAGCGACGGTCAGATCGCGACCGGCTCGATTGGCGCCATCGACGTGTCCGATTCGGATCCAAACATCGTCTACGTCGGCACCGGTAGCGCGGCGATTCGAAGCAACGTGATCATCGGCCGCGGTATGTACAAGTCCACGGACGCTGGTAAGACGTGGACCTTCGTTGGCCTTCGCGAGGCCGGTCAGATTGGATCGGTCATCGTGCACCCCACGAACCCGGACATCGTCTGGATTGCTGCGCTCGGATCGCCCTTCGGGCCAAACGAGGAGCGCGGCATCTTCAAGACGACCGACGGTGGCAAGACCTGGAAGAAGACGCTGTTCGTCAACAACGAGACCGGTGGCCGAGTCGTGGCGATCAATTGGTCCAACCCGAATGAGCTGTACGCCGGCATGTACCGCGGCTTCCGCAAGGGCTGGGACATTATCAGCGGCGGACCGGCCAGCGAAGGCGGCGTTTACAAGTCGAGCGACGGCGGGGAGACATGGTCGAAGCTATCGGCCGGTTTGCCCCAGGACCTGATTGGCAAGATTGATCTCGATGTCTCGCGCAGCAATCCCGTGGTCGTGTACGCGATGATCGAAGCGCCGGGAGAAGAGGGAGGTCTCTATCGCTCCGATGACGCAGGTGCGACGTGGCGCCTGGTGAACAACAGCCCGACGTTGCGTGCGCGGCCGTTTTATTTTCACTACGTCGACGTGAGCCCCAAGGATGAGAACGAGGTGTGGGTGAACGAGCTACGCCTCCACAAGTCGACCGATGGCGGCAAGACCTGGACGCAGGTACCCACGCCGCACGGCGACAATCACGGCATCTGGTTCAACCCGGAGAATCCCGACATCGCCATTCAGGCCAACGATGGCGGCGCAAATGTGACAACCGACGGCGGCGAGACCTGGTCGAGCATCCTGAACCAGCCGACCGCGGAGCTGTACATGGTCTCCGTCGACGAGCAGTTCCCCTATCGTCTCTATGGTCCGCAGCAGGACAACTCGACGATCATCGTTCCCAGTCTTCCACCTGTGTCATGGGGTTATGACCACCAAGGGCAGTCGTGGGCCCAGGGGCCCGGTTGTGAGACGGGTCAGATCCAGCCCCGCCCGGATGGTACGGTGATCTGGGGCGCCTGCAAAGGTGAGGTGGGCCGCTACAGCATCGAGACCGGCCAGGAACAGCTCTACTGGGTCTATCCACAGAATCGCTACGGCCACGATCCGGACGAGATCAAGTACCGCTTCCCTCGCCAAACCGTCGTCGTCGTCTCGCCGCACGACCCAAAGGTCGTCTACCAGGGGTCGCACGTCATGCATCGATCGACGGACGAAGGCGTGACCTGGGAGGTGATTAGCTCGGACCTGACGGCCCGTGAGCCAGACAAGCAGATCGTGCCAGGCAACCCGATCACGCGTGATATCACGGGCGAGGAGGTCTACAGCTCCATCTATTCGATGGTCGAGTCGCGACTAGAGCGAGGCGTGCTCTGGGTGGGCGCCAACGACGGGCCCGTGCATGTCTCCCGTGACAACGGCAAGACCTGGACGAACGTGACGCCCAAGGATCTGCCGCCTGGTGGGCGCGTCCAGAACATCGAAGACTCGCCGCACCGCAAGGGCTCGGCTTACATCGCCGTGTATCGCTTCCTCCGCGAGCACGACCTACAGCCATACATCTATGTGACGAACGACTACGGCACGACATGGACCAAGCTCACCAATGGGGAGAACGGGATCCCGATCGATCACCCTACGCGCGTCGTGCGCGAGGATCCCGATCGGGAAGGGCTGCTCTATGCCGGCACCGAGTTCGGCTGCTTCGTGTCATTCGACCAGGGCGGTCATTGGCAGTCGCTGCAGCAGAATCTTCCGGCCACGCCTGTGACGGACATCCGTGTGCACCGGCAGGATCTGGTGATCGCCACGATGGGTCGATCGTTCTGGATCATGGATGACGTCACAGTATTGCAGCAGCTTGCAGGAGTGGTCGCCGGCGAGTCGACTGCCGGCGGTAGCAACGGATCGGGCGTCCGTGTCGCGGTCGATCGCCCCACGGCTTCGCGCGAGGCGAGGAGTGACGAAGCGAATCGTCTCTTCCGTCCCGCAACGGCCTGGCGGATGCACTATGCAGCTTCCGTCGGCTCGCAGGACGTCCCTGAATACCCGCCCGCCGGCGCGTACGTCGACTATTCGCTCGCGCAGGGAGGGGCGACCGATGTGACGTTGGAGATTCTCGATGCGAAGGGCGAGGTGGTCCGGACGTTCAGGCCAGGCAAGCCCGAAGACTCGAATGACGCCCAGCCCATGCGTGGCTTCCGCCGGTCCCCGCGCGGCCAAACAGCGCTTTCTGTGCAAGCTGGTCACAATCGCTTCTTGTGGGACCTCCGTTATCCTGGTGCCTGGTCGCCCGATGCGCCAGACGACGACGGCGACGGCCCACTGGTTCCGCCGGGCCGCTATCAAGTACGGCTCACCAGCGGGGGCTGGACCGACACGCAGCCGCTCGACATCGAGATCGATCCGCGCGTCGAGGCGTCCGGTGTGACCCAGGCTGATCTCGTCGAGCAGACGACGTTTCTGCTGCGCGTGCGCGACGCCATCAGTGATGCGCGCAAGCTCCAACAGACTCTCGAGCAGGCGATGGACGAGGCGGGCTTCGAGCCACCTCTTGCGCCCGCACCAGGCGAGACGCCGGGCACGGTGACCTACGAGAGCCCGCTGCAGTCGCTCTGGGCGCGCGTCGCATCAGCGGAAGGTCCTTATCCGCAGCCGATGCTCGTCAACCAGCTCGCCAACATTCGGCGCATGCTCTCTCAGGCGGATCAGAAGGTCGGCCAGGACGCCTATCAGCGCTTTGACGATGTGATGAAGGAGTTGCAGGCAGTTCAGGCCGAGGCTGCGAAGGTCTCCAGCGTCACGTCTGCTCGCTGACGATCACGCGAACAATCTCGAGAAGATCGAGTGAGTCGTCGGTTCGACCACGCAGCTGGCGAGCTGGCCGACGCCCGCCAAGCAGCGTAAGATGCCGTGAACCTTGGTTCTTCATTCTTGCCGGAGGGCTCTCGCCGGGTCGATCGCAGCCGCGCGTCGAGCGGGCACGTAGCTTGCCAGCAACGAGGTCGCCGCCAGCACGATGATCGCCAGGGCGAACGTCATACTGTCGGTGGAGCCAATACCAAAAAGGAGGCTTTGCATGAAGCGGCCAAGCGCGTAGGCTCCGGCGAGGCCCAACGTCATCCCCACGAGCCACAGCTTCATGCCCTCGGCGACCACCAGCCTCAGAACACTGCGTCGGTGTGACCCAAGTGCCATGCGCACGGCGATTTCCTGTGTTCGGCGAGTCGTGGAGAACGCGAGCACGCCGTAGAGGCCGACGACGGCAAGCACCAGGCCAAGGGCAGAAAAGGCGTTCAGGAAGAGCACGCCGAATCGAGATCCAGATACGTCGCGAAAGACGATCTCATCGAGCGTCGCGATGTTCGAGGTCGGCACGTCGTTGTCAATGGCCGCGATGCTAGCCCGTAGCGTGCCGACGACGTCTTCGGGACGAACGGTGGTTCGTAGGACCAACGTCATCGATGGAAAGCTCTCCACGTCTGGCACGTACATCGTCTGGTAGGGCCGCCCGTGTAAGGATCTGTGAAGCACGCTGCCGACAACGCCGACGATCTCGAACGTGGTCGTGTCGCCTTCGCCCACGACCAGTCGCTGGCCGAGCGGGTCTTTCCCCTGAAAGAACATCTCGACAAGGTGTTTGTCCACTATCGCAACCGGCGCTGACGTGGATAGCTCTGTCGATGTGAAGAGCCGTCCCCGGAGAAGCGGAATCTCCATCGCCCGGAAGTACCCTGGACTGATACGCCGATAGTCCACGGTGACTCGTTCGTCTGGCGACGCGGGAGCCGAGCCTTCAACGTGAAAATAGACATCGTTCCTCTGTGCGGTCAGTGGCAGCTCAGAGATCATGCCGGCCGTTCTCACACCAGGGATCTGTTCAACGCGGTCCAGAAGGTCGACGAAGAACGCTTTGCGCGCTGGCGCCTCCAACCCGCGAGACACCGTGATCGGCAGCGTGAGCGCATGCGATGGGTTGAATCCCGGGTCGACCGCGAGGAGATTGGCCAAGCTTCGCGCTGCGAGCCCGCCCGCAACCAACAGCATCAGGCCGATGGCCAGCTCGGAGATCACCAGAGCTCTGGACATCCGCTGGCTCTGCCGCAGTCCGACAGTGCCTGTGCTGGCGCGAAGCGCCTCCATCGCGCTGAGCCCCGACGTTTGAATAGCCGGCAGGAGCCCAAAGACCAGCACAGTTGAGAGCGTCAGCGCCAAGGCGAAGAGGAGCACGTGCGGATCCACGCTGAGCTCGGCCAGCCGCGGAATAGCGTCCAGGTGCAGGTTCCTCAATACGCGGACACCCCAGAGAGCCAGCAACATGCCACACGCGCCCCCGGCCAGTGCAAAGACGACCGCCTCCGCGATCAAGAGACGTGCGAGATGAAGACGGCCCGCGCCAAGGGCAGCGCGTGTCGCTAGCTCGCGTCGTCGCGCCGTACCGCGGGACAGGACCAGGGTCGCGACGTTGGCGCAGGCGATGACGAGCAGAAGGCCGACTGCGGCCATGAGGAGCATCAAGGGACGATGGACATCTCCCAGGACGACGTCCCGGAGAGGCTCGAGCCGAAGGCTGTAGCCGGCGTTGGCCACGGGGTACTGTTGCTCGAGACGTGCCGCAATGAGGTCCATTTCCCGCTGGGCCTGTGCCAGCGTGACATCTTTGTGCAGCCGACCGACCAGACGGAGACCTCTCCAGCTTCGCGCTTGCGTCTCTGGGAGTGCCAGAGGCATGGGAACCCAAAGATCTGCGTCATGTTGGAATCGAAGCCCGGAGGGCATCACACCGACAATGGTGACAACCTCGCCGTCCAGTCGCAGCGTGTCACCGAGGACATCCCTCTTGGCACCGTACAGACGGTGCCAGAGACCGTAGCTGAGGACCGCGCTCGCCGGAACGTCGACTTGCTCGTCTCGCGGCTGAAAGCCTCGGCCTAGCAACGGCGCCACGCTCAGCACGTCAAAGAAGTCGGCGGAGACCATGGCTGCCTGAACCCGCTCAGGCTGTGGACCACACGTCAGGTTCATGCCCAGGGTGGCATAGAAGGTCGCGCCCAACGCGGCAAAGCTGCGATTCTCCCTCCGATAGTCCCGGAAGTCGCCGGCAGACACCGCGGCCGTCTCGCTGAATCCCGATCTGGCCCACATCCAGACGAGCTGTTCAGGATCCTCATAGGGAAGAGGCCGCAGGAGCACCGCATTGACCACACTGAAGACGAGCGTGCTGGAGCCGATGCCGAGAGCGATGGTGAGCACGACAACCGCTGTAAAGCCACGCTTCTCGAACATCGTCCGGCACCCGTAACGGAGGTCCTGCACGAGCCCCTCGACGATTCGGAGCGGCCGCACGTCGCGGCAGGCTTCCTTCATCTGGTCGACACCGCCAAATTCGAATCGCGCCTGACGCCGCGCTTCGTCTGGTGACACCCCGGCAGCGATCTTGTCCTTCACCTGCTGCTCCAGGTGGAAGCGCAACTCGGCATCCAATTGACGTTCGAGCGATCTACGTCGCACCAGGGCATCGAGCCATCGCATGGTCGCACCTCCGCGTATACCTTATGCTTCTACATATAGTGGTTGACACGGAGAATGTCAAGGGCTCGCAGGAGCTTGCCGCCCCCCAGTGTTTTCAGCCCTCCCCGACACGCTGAGCGCCGACGCTCTGTGACGTCGCCGAAGACGCGCAGGAGGCGCGCGTACCACAGCTGACGCGTGACGTGAGGTGGCGCAGAGCAGGAGGGCAACCGGTCAGGCCACGCGCTCGTCACGAAAGCCGTTCCGGATGTGCCGGTTGAAGTAGCCGCCTTTCGACTCGGCGGCGACCAAGCGTCGACGATTGGCGTGGGACCCCGAAGTAGCGGTATCTGACGCCACTGTGGAACGTGAGTTCGAGGGTGCTGTCGCTCGCGTACTGCAGGGACGCGAGCCGCGACGACACGAGCGGCGTTCGGTCCGTTCGCAGGCGCGTCATCGCGGAAGCGCCGTCGCGGGTTCGCCGCGCGCCAAGGCGGCCAGGAGGCGGTGCAATGCATCGCGGGCGAGCCGGGCGAAGAGCGCCCCAGGGAGAGGGCGAGGATCGCGATCGAGCGCGCGCTGAGGCGCCGCCGGGTGCCATGGCGCGGCGTGGCACGGAGCACCTCGGTGTGGGCACGCACCCGGCGCGCGAGCGGGCCGGCTCCCAGCAGCACGGCCAGCATGGAGGCGAGCGTCAGGGCGAGCAGTAAGCGCCCGAGGCGTGGGGCCAGGTCGAGCTCGAGCCGCAGGCCGCGCACCCCCAGATGCGTCTTCCAGTCGCGAAAGGTCAGCTCGATGTACATGCGCTCGCGGTAGAGCGCCCCCACATCGTCGGTGGGGAGCGGCGTCTCGGAGCCCGCCGGGACCAGGAGGAACCAGGGCTCCTGGAAGGCCCGGTCGTGGTAGACGATGAGATCGACGGGTTCCTGCGCGGTGTCCTGATACGCGGCGTGTGTGTCGCGGCGGGCCCGACCCGCGCGTCGGCGCACGCGGCCGAGGCTGAGGCGCTGGCCGCCGACGCGCACCATGGTGGTGGCCCGGCCGCGCAGGATAAAGGGGATCTTCAGCCGACGCAGCTGCCGGAGCAGCGAGGCGCGCGCGGAGCCCCGATCGAGAATGAAGATCGGCTTACACCCCGGCGGCAAGCACGCGGCGATCAGAAGGAACAGCGACTCCTCGATCACATTTTGACTCTTGCGAAGGGTGGCGTACTCGTAGCAGACGAACGCGACGGGGAGGACCCGGCGCGCGACGCGCACGCCGGCCATGAGGACCGGCGTCCCGCGGATGGTGGTCTGATCGACCACGATGGGGATCCAGCCCTGTGGGTCGGGGCCGAGGGCGAGGCGGACGAGCAGCGGGCCTTCTCGGATTCCTCAAGCGGGAAGGTGCGCGACAAGGCGCAGAGGGTGAGCCAGCCATGGCCGCTGCGGGCGCCGCGCCAGAGCTGGAGCATGGCTCGCCTTCCCGTACTTCTGTGCGGGGTAGAGGCCGAACACTTGCGCGAAATCTTCGATGTGCACCTGCGCGCCTGGTCGGGGATGTCCTTCAAGACCTTCAACCGCAACATCTACTTGCGCACCGCAGGCTAAGTGGATAGGTATGAGTCGTGATACGTGAGCTTCAGGAGCGCCTCACAACTGTTGAGGACCTCCTATGGGATGTCGTACGTGCGATCCCAGCGGTATGGACCGAGCGCCGCGACGAGTGACGGATCGAGGGGACCGCGATCGCTGGCGGCGAGGTTCGCCTCGACGTGACCGACCTTTCGCATGCCGGGGATGATCGTCGACACAGCGGGATGGTGCAGGATGAAGCGCAATGCGAGCTCCGGCAACGGCACGCCGTCTGGAAGCACCGCCTTCAGCCGCTCGACGCGGGGCAGGATCTCACGGAGATGCTCGGGGGTGAAATAGAGGTTCCGCCAGTCGCCCGCCGGCCAGCTCACACCTTCGTGCATGGTGCCGGTCAGGCTGCCTTCGTCGAATGGAACCCGGGCGATCACCGCAACGTCGAGCCGCTCGCACACGGGGAACAGCTCCTCCCCCGGCGCCTGATCGAACACGTTGTAGACCACCTGCACGGCGTCGACCAATCCGGTCTGAAGCGCCTTCACGACATTCCGAGGTTCCCACCGGTTGACCGAGATGCCAAATCCTCGAATGAGACCATCGCGTTTGAGCTCCGACGCCGCGCGTTGCCAGCTGTCCTCCTCCGCCCAGGCGTCGCTCCACACGTGGAGCTGCTGAAGGTCGATGCAGTCGACGCCCAGGTTCGCGAGGCTCTTTTCGGTCATCTCGCGAATATAGGTGTAGGGAAAGACGCTGCTGATGGACGTCTCGGCCTTGCCCGGCCAGACGCGATCCATCGGTGGCACCTTTGTCGCAACGTATAACCGGCGGTCCGGGTGCCGCTTCAGCGTTTCACGAAGGAGTCGCTCGCTGCGTCCCTCGCCGTACGCATATGCGGTGTCGAAGAGGTTGCAGCCGAGAGCCACGGCACGGTCGAGCGCTTGGAGCGACGCCTCGTCATCCGAGCCGCTCCAACCGCCCATGCCCCACATGCCGTAGCCAATCTCCGCCACTTGCCAGCCAAGCCGTCCAAACCGTCGATAGCGCATACGCGGATCATAGTCCAAGGCGACGGCGGAACCACCCGACGCTGCGCACCGCGCGGGTCCTGCCGAAGTCGGCGACCACACCGCTTACATCCACGGCGCTTTCCGCCGTGGCCTTGGCGATGGACGTCGCTGTCTTCGTGGCCGTGCTGCTCGTCTGTTTCGCGAGCGACGGAAGACGAAGCCAGTGACGACCGTCCGAACGCTCGCCTTGCTCGTTTGCGGCGTCGAGCCCCCGCAGCGGGACCATCGTCGCGGGAGAGAGCTTGGGCGCGAGCGCCGCGGTTTCCAAGGGAGACGAACGGAGAAGGAGCAGTTCCCCTCGACTCCGCTCGGGGCGAGCCCTGGACTTCGCTCGGCGCCGGCTTCGGGGCATCATAGAGGTGTCCAGCGATTGTAGCGTTGCCGTGAGAATGGCCGTGTCCGTCGGGAGGGTGCGCACGCTCGGAGCCAGTCGCGGCGGATACGGGGCAGTGCGTTCTCTTTCCGGCCCTCGTGGGGCAGAGGAGGGGAGAGATGCGAGCCCGGTGGCGCCTCCGATCTGCACGCGCGCCATTCCTGGCCACGTGCGAAGGTGCGCCTCGAGGGGGACATCGCGCGCCACGGTTTCCCGCGGCGCGGGCGCGTCGACAACGTGAACCAACACTGGGAGCTGGCGCAAGGCAATCACGCCTGCAACCAGTGCCGTGGCCATCGTCGCGCAGGCCATGCGAGGCATCCGTTGAGGAGGTCGATCCACGGAGCCGAGAATGCGCTCAACACGGCGCAACAGGTCACCGCGTCGCAAACCGGCGCCAACGCCGAGTCCTCCCGCGCCGCGTAGCAACCTGCCGGGATGATCGACGAGCGCCGCGTCGGCAACCGTGGCGAGGCACGACGCGTACTCATGCGGCGCTCCAGTCCGGCGAAGGACCCATTCGTCCGCGGCCGACTCGCGCTCGAAGCGAAGCATCCGGCCGATCCACCAGATTGCGGGATGAAGACCACAAAATGTCTCGACGCCGGCTTGGAGGAGCTGGCTCCAGTCGTCGAACCGCTCGAGATGGGCATACTCGTGGAGAACGAGCTGATCGAGCTCACGGTCGTCGAGCGCGCTCGCGAGCGATGTGTTTACAGCGATCACCGGTGATCCCAGGCCCAACGCCGTCGCAAGCGCCACATCGTCGGAGACGCAGAGGCGGGCAGATCGGCCATGTCTTGCGGCCATCCAACCGCGAAGGCATCGTTCGCGGGCCAGGCTCAGCGGCGAACAGCGCGCTTTGACACGACGAAGCTTGACGAAGCCGTGCACGAGCGTCAGTAAGCCGAGGAGCACGCCGCCCAGCCACATGCCGATCGCGACGCTGATGAACGCGTCAGGGGGAACGGGTATCGCGACACCGATTGTGGGAGCGCCAGCCTGCAGGTTGGAGACGCGTGGATCGGGCGATTGCGGGACGAGCCATGGTAGTGGTAGCAAGAGGACCGCGAGCAGCGTTGCCCACCACACGAAAGTGCATGCCGCAGCACCGGGGCGCCAGAGGCGCAGCAGCGCGGCAATCGCCAAGGTCAGAGCGACGCCTTGCCAGATCCAGGTTGCCAACAAGGACATCTCGAGAATCTAGCGTTTGACCTGCTTGATGAGTCGCTTGACTTCTGCGAGCTCGCGCTCATCCAACTGCTCCCGCTCGAGGATGTTGAGCGCCAGCAGCCCCGGCCTTCCGTCGAAGAATTGGCGGAGCAGCCGCGCCACGGCGCCGCTCCTGGCGCGCTCGCGATCGACCAGTGGCATATAGACGAACGCACGCCCATCTTTCTCGTGCCGGACGCAGCCTTTCTGCTCGAGAATCCGGAGCAGCGTTTGCACCGACTTGTACGACGGCCGGTCGACGTCAGGCAGCCCTGCCCATATTTCTCCGACCGTGGCGCGTTGCTCAGCCCACAACACCCGCATCAAGCGTAGCTCACCGTCGGTAATGGTTTCGGACCGCTTTCGAGACACGAGAGATTGGCCCCGTTATCTTAATTCGTTAGGATATTAACGGGCTGCCCCCGTGGCGTCAAGTGCCTCAGTGGATGCTGGCACCAACCGGATGAGTCGATCGTCATGCGCGGAGGCAACATCGTCGCGGCGAGTGGCCGTCACGAAGTAAATCGCGCCGTTTGGTGCCACCTCGATGCCGGCAATCGGGCCGAAGCGTCCCTGGAGCAAACGTTCTGTGGCCGTAGCACGCGCCCGATCCCGAGGATCGAAGCGCACGCGCACGATGTCTTCACCTTCGAGCGCGGCAATGAGGAGATCGCCACGGAGCGACTCGATGAGGGTTCCGTCATAGATCGCTGCGCCAGAGGGACCGAGCGCGGCGGGCCACGCGACGACCGGCGCCACCGTACCTGCGCGCTGGCGACCGTTCGTTTCCGCTGCTTGCTCGTCGCCGTAATCGCCGCCAGGTTGGATGCGGTTCAACTCGTCTCGCGCCGTGCCGACGCGCTCGACCTCCCAAAGCTCGCCCGTCAATGGATCCCAGTCGAACCCGCGCGGCGTGTGGTGACCGACGGAGTACACCGGCGACGACCACGGATTGTCATCAGGCGTCGAGCCATCGTCATCGAGGCGCAACAGGCTGCCGTTGTACGAGGACCGCGATGCGCTCACTTCGGGACCGGCGCGCCCAAACGACACGTAGAGTCTGCGATCGGGCCCGAACCGAATCACGGCTCCGGCGTCTGCGGCCGTGGCCGGTATACCGTCGAGGAGAATCAGTCGCTCGCCGAGGAGGCCGTTCACCTCGCGGAAGCGGCTGAGGCGATAACTGAGCGTGCGGTCGGCGCTCAGGGTGGTGTCAACGATGTAAACGAGGCGGTTGCCCGCAAAGTCCGGATGCAGCGTGAGCCCCAGCACGCCTGCGTCGCCCGTGGCCGCGACACCTTCCAGAACGGTCGCATCCAGCAGTTGCGTTTCGTCGAACGCGAGCACTCGCCCCGCGCGCTCTGCGATGAACAGCCGGCCATCGGGGCCAAAGGCGACGGCAGACGGTCGGTCCAGATTCGCGACGACAGTCTGTGCGCGCAAGCGTGTACCGTCGGGCAACGTGATCGCGGCACTGGTCTCGGCCGCGCTCCGCGCCGCCGGATCCGCGTCGCCTGGCGAAGGCGCTTCGACATTGCCTGGCGCAGCTCCCTCAGCGCCGAGTGACGCAGCTCCCTTCGCGGCGATGAGCGTAACGTTCAGGGCTGGCGAGCGGGGACTTTCGACGGAGCCCCCGCGTCTGGGCATGATCGCTGACAGCTGGATGACGTGCGTGCCAGGCGTGAGCTGAGGTAGCGGTGCACCGCAGGCGTAGCCGTTGGGGCCTGACGAGCTTTCGCAGCGAGCACCGGAGAGCTCACCTCGCACACCGTCCACGTACACCGCGAAGCGGAAGCTCGCAACCTCACGCGCGCTCGCCGCCGGCTGCTCCCATGCGATCCGCTCCGTGCCGCGGACGGCAGTCGATTCGCCGCCTGGCGGCGCGCCTGTGGACGGCGGTAGCGGTGCCCCGTCGCAGGCTGCCACCAGCATGCAGACGAGGAGACAGCCAACACGTCTCAGCAGGCTGCATGACGCCATCTCCAAGTGAGGTGTGGTCAGAGAGGACAGGCGAATCAGCACGGGCGCTGTGACAATGACACACTTGCACCAAGCATCGTCAGCGGTGCGCCGTTGAATTATACACAGCTTGTGTCTGAAGTTGCGACAATTGGCGGGTTGGACGACGCGTTCGCGGATGAGGTCACGAGGAAAGCGGGGGACAGTGCTTCAAGGGTCGCGTCTTGGAACGCATGCCCTACGGGAACGATGACGCTCACGATCCCGTGCAAAATGGGGTATCCCTCAAGGAACTGAGAAACGCTCACTTCCAGATCTGAGGGATACCCAGTCTTTCAGCCTGAGACTTGCCCTGGATCGCCTAGAAGATGTGGCACTCCGTCTCACACACTACCTTGAGTACTGTGCATTGGAGTTTGTCCAAAAAGCCGCCGGCGTGCCTGAGACACAACGCATACTGATCGTAGCACAGCTCTAGACAGGTTGGAGGCGGCTTAGGCTTGCCGTATCCATCGGCCATCATGGGTGTTACGAACACCATGCCGACGAGCACTGCCAATGTACCCAACTTGAACACCAGCTTCTTCATTCCAGCTTGCATCATTGTCCTTCCCTCCTACGTCAACTAACGTGTGGAACTACGCTATCGCTGGTAGGCCGATCGGCTGTTGGTTAGCAACCTAAAGGCCTGGGCTACGTAAGGGCGTGCTGTCGATAGCCGGACGTTACGACGACGGTACACGCAAGAGCACCTGCAGAATGCCCACTGCATTGCCGCCACGCGGTCACACCGGTTATCGGGGGAGGTGAACGCCGCCATCGTTGCAGCGTCGCTCACTATACACAAGCAGTTGAGCCTGTCAAGTAACTAAGTGAGCGCAGAAAAGTGAGGCTAAGTCGCCTGAGAAGTAAGTGATCTCGCTCGAGCAGCACAGGTGCTATCCGCGAAGCCACGAGCAACGATAAGTCATCAGAGAGGCTGAGATCGATCTGCTTCTGACCAGATACCGCGGATGAGCATGCAGCGACACGCGAGAAAATCCACGGTTGTAACGACTTCTTCCAACCTCGAGCATGGCGAGCCCGCCGCGCTATACCACCGGAGTCATGATCGACGATTGGCAAAGTGGTCGCCGAGCGCCGCCACCATCGGTCCCATCTTGGGCTTGGTGGGCACGACGGTCGGCGTAATGCCGCTCGCCGCGAGCATCCTCGCCGTCGTCGGGCCGACCGCGACAACCACGGTATGGGTCGTGAGCTGGCGGTGAAGCGCCTCGAGGGCACCGAGACGTTCCGCAATGTGGAGCAAATGACGCACTTGCACCTGGCTCGTGAACGCAACCGCGTCGACCTCGCCATCGATGATTGCCCGCACGACGTGCTCCAGCGGTGCAATATCCTCCGGCAGCACCCACTCGTAGAGGCAAAGCTCGATCAACTGCACGCCGTCTGCGAGAAGCGCGTCCGACAGCGCGTCGTTTCGCTCGCCGTAGTGCACGATACCAACCCGCTGTCCTCTGAGATCGAGGCCTCGCAGCACGTGGAGCAGCTCCGTTGTCGTGTGCGGCTCCGGCACGGCGATTTTCGTGGGCACGCGCTGGCGCGCCAGTCTCGCGACCGGCTTCGGTCCACGGCACACCGTCATCGCCCCGCGGAGCGCTTCGAGCGTCGCGTCGAGACGACCAAGCCGTTCTGCCTCGGTCAGCAGCGCGTTAGCTCCGACGCCCGTCAAAAAGACCACGGCTGCAAAGCCGCCCGTTTCGAGCGCGTCGCAAAACGCCACCACTTCCGTCGTGGCCTCGAGCGGACGCTCGCGGAGAGCCGGCGCGCGCACGACTTCTGCACCCGCACGTTCCATCAACGACGCAAGCGCGTCGGTCAGCCGAGCCTCAAGCACGGCGATACGTCGACCAGCGAGCGGTCGGGCAGGAGTGTCGGACATACGCGATCAACCATCCTCCATCCGAGAGTCACATCTCGGCGAATATCTCGCGTACGCATCTGAAATCCAGGCAGCACGTCCTCGTCGCGGAGCGTGTCCTCCTCGTCAGCACATTCGGCGTCCAATTCGGACGATGGACCGTCAGCGTGCGTACGTTCGGATCCACGACGCAGACGACGCGAGTGCCATGCGCCAGCCAAGCAGCGATTTTGCGTTGTACCTTGCCTGGCCCGTCCTCAGGCGAAAGTACCTCTACCGCGAGGTCGGGCGCTCCATTCCAGTACCCTGCATGAGCATGTCCAGTTCTCCACGCCCGCAGTATGTGCGAGACGGGTGCCAACGCCAAACCGGAGAGAAGAGGCCCGCTTCTCGTCTTCTCCCTCGGTCGCGTCGCAGAAACTGCCTCCTGAAGACGATGATACATCGTCAAAACCGCAACGCAAGGCGGGACGCTAGCGATGCGTCCGTCGCTTCTACCCGAGCGCGGGGTCCCCTTTCGTTTCTGGGTGATGGTTGGCGACGAACAGGTCATAGACGTACGCGCCGATCACGCCACCGATGATAGGTCCGACGATCGGAACCCACCACCAGGAATTGCCTGCCGTGAAGACGTCGCTGCCCCAGCCGGCGATTGCCGTGAAGAGACGTGGACCGAAGTCACGCGCCGGGTTGATGGCGTAGCCGGTGTTGAAGCCGTAGCACATACCGATGGCCGCGACGAGCAGGCCGATGATGATTGGCACCAACCCTGGGTGTGGCGCGCGGTTGCGTTCGTCGGTTGCCGCGAGCACACCAATCATCAACAGCGCCGTGCCCACCACTTGATCGATGAAGCCGCCGGGGAACGCGCTCACGAAGTCTTGGGGATACGTCGCCCAGATCCCGGCCGTGCCTACAGGGCCGATCACCTGACGGATCCCGCCATCGAAATGATCGAGCGCCTCCCCGTACGTCATGTAGACGACACTCGACGCGACGAATGCGCCGAGCATCTGCGCCAGCCAATAGGGAACGACCTTGCGCCATGGGAAGCCGCGCCGCACGGCGAGCGCCAGTGTGACGGCAGGATTGATGTGCGCGCCGGACACGCCGGCGGCGGTGTACACGCCCAGCATCACCGCGAGGCCCCAGGCAAGGTGAATGGCGAGAGGGCTGCCGGCCGTTTCGCGACTCAGCACTGTTTGGGCGACGACACCTAGTCCAAAGATCATCAGTATGAACGTGCCGAGGAACTCAGCCGACGCTTCCCGTAAGGTGCCCGTGAGCTTCACACGCATCTCCCTTCTCGCAAGGCGTTACACCACCAGCGGCGTTCGTTCACTCATGGCGCAAGGGCTCAGCGGCGGAGCTCCTGCACGGTGACGAACCGCGGCTCGATGTCCACCGGGACATCACCAAGCTTCTCGAGCGCTTGCTCTATCTCTGGACGAACGACACCGTACTGATCCGCGAGCGCCTTCGCCTTCTCGTAGCTTCCCTCGGCTTGCAGCGTCATGATGTCGCCGGTGAGCGAGCGTACGGCCTCCTTGATCTTGGTGTCGTCAACGGCAAATGTCCCGCCGGCGTCCAGCGTCACGGCGCCGGCGTCGAGGAAGCGGTTGAGTTGAATCGCGACGCCACGGCCGTGTGCTTCGCTGATGCCAAAGCGAATGGATCGAAACATCGACGCGAGATACGTCGTGTACATGGTGTGCGCCAGGTTGCGGGAAAGCACGTCGTCTGCGATCAGCGTCTCCAGCGCCCAGAGGCCGGAGACATCCGCCTTGGCTTCCTCGATTGTGCTGTACAGCTCTTTGAGCGCTTGACGCACCGTGGTGGTGCTGCCGTCCACGGTGATGTCGTGGGGCCCGAGGCCGTGCATCAACTCGTGCATGACGATATGCGTGAAGAAGGCATCGAAGGCGACGCGCGGCTGGTCCGCCGCCGACAGCACGACCTTGGCAATCGGCTGGAGCACCACGGTGAACTTCGCGTGCTGCACGTTCTTCAGCATGACGCGCTTGCTGCCCTTTTCGCGAATCACGCGCTCGTCGTTCGGCAGGTTGAAGGCGGCGGTCTGTACGCCGCGGTTGGCATCACCAGCGGTGAAGATCACGTCGACGACCCGAATGGGCGAGAGGGCGCCGAGCGTTGGATTGCGATACCGCGGCTCGATGGGTAATCGGTCTTCGAGCGACTGCAAGCGACTCCCGAGGACGGCGAGCTTCTTGCTCTCCGCCTCGTCACGCACCGTCACGAATGCCTCGAACGCGGCCTTGTAGTTGAACCACCCGTCCTCGTACACCTCGTATGGGCCAATCACCGGCTCGATGGAGGCATCGATCTCCATCCAGGCGACGTCGCTCTGGTAATACTCATTCGCGCTGAAAGCCTTCGCGCGCGTCTCGAGGTAGCGGCGGAGCGAGGGCTGTCGGGTGGCCATGGCGGCCTCGCGCAGATGCTCGGCCGCGGCATGGAGCTCGCCTTGATACGCGACGCTGTACGGCACGATTTGAAACGCGCCGTCGGGTGCACGCCGTATGATCGTGAAGAACCCGGTTGCCGCCTGGCGCTCGGGTGCTGGGAGCGATGTGATCCAACGCTCGATCTCGTCGCGCGTGGCATCGGCGGGGTAGAAGTTGGCGCCTTCCGGCTTCGGGCCGACGCCCGGCAGGAACGGCCGATCGTGATCGAGCCGCGACCAGGGACCTTTGTTGATGAGGAAGTAGTGCAGACGTGCGCGTCCGAGCGGCGATTGGTCGCTGGCCCGCTGCAGGAGCCGTGTCGCGTTGGCGGCGGAGACTTGATGGAGGAAGATGCCGTCCATGATGCCGGCGGCTTCCACGAGGTGGACGAGAGCCGTGCGCTCGCTGGCCGGGAGGACGGCAATATCGACCTCGAGATCGACCGGGGCGAAGCGTGCGGTCATGCTGGTCAGGCGCGTCAGGTCGGGCGTGGTCTCGTCCGTCCCGGCGGCGTCTCCCTGCATGTCGGCGAGCGCATCCCCGAGCAAGAACGGCCCTCCGGATCCGGCGAGCGTTGCGGTCGCCACGAGCGGGAGTAGTGCTTTGCGCGTCATACGCTGGATGATAAGCTAATCGTTTGGAGTTCGGCCAACCAGAGGAGAGCAGTGAGAAACGTCGCCCAGGACACCGCCGACTACACCACGATCGAAACCCGCGAGTGGGTCGATTCGTTGGACTACGTCATCGAGAACAGCGGTCCGGCCCGCGCGGCCGACCTCATCGAAACGCTCCGCGGCCACGCCCGGGCGCGCGGGGTGAAGCTGCCGTTCACCGCCGACACGCCATACATCAATACCATTTCGACCGAACACCAGCCCCAGATGCCCGGGAGCCGGACCGTCGAGCGCCGCATCAAAAGTCTCGTCCGTTGGAATGCGCTCGTCATGGTTGTGCGCGCCAACAAGCTCGAGGATGGTATCGGCGGCCACATCTCGACCTACGCGTCCGCTGCCACGCTCTACGAGGTTGGCTTCAACCATTTCTTCCGCGGCCGCGACAACGGCGGCGGCGACTTCGTGTACTTCCAGGGGCACGCGTCACCCGGAATTTACGCACGCGCCTTCCTCGAGGGACGATTGAGCGACCAGCAGCTCGAGAACTTCAGGCGTGAGCTGAAGCCAGGTGGCGGGCTCTCCTCATATCCGCACCCGTGGCTCATGCCGGACTTCTGGGAGGCGCCCACGGTCTCCATGGGCCTGTCGCCCATCATGGCCATCTATCAAGCGCGCTTCAATCGCTATCTCGAGGATCGCGGGTTGAAGCCGAAGGCGAATGGGAAGGTCTGGGCGTTTCTTGGCGACGGTGAGTGTGACGAGCCGGAGACGCTCGGTGCCATCTCGCTTGCCGCACGCGAGAAGCTCGACAACCTCATCTTCGTCATCAACTGTAATTTGCAGCGGCTCGACGGGCCGGTCCGCGGCAACGGTCAGATCATCCAGGAGCTGGAGCGAGTCTTTCGCGGCGCCGGATGGAACGTGATCAAGGTGCTCTGGGGGCGGGACTGGGACTCGCTGCTCGTCAAGGACAACGAGGGCGCGCTCGTCAAGCGGATGGGCGAGGTCGTCGACGGCGAGTACCAGAAGTACTCGGTCTCACCCGGCAGCTATATCCGACAGCACTTCTTCGGCAAGGATCCCCGGCTGCTCGAGATGGTGAAGCACCTCTCGGACGAGGAGCTGAGCAAGCTTCGGCTCGGCGGTCACGATCCGGAGAAGGTCTATGCGGCGTTCGGGGCTGCGGTAGAGCACAAGGGGGCGCCGACGGTCGTTCTCGCCCGCACGATCAAGGGATACGGCCTGGGTGAGAGCGGCGAGGGGAAGAACATCACGCACCAGCAGAAGAAACTGAACGAAGCCGAAGTGCGCGAGTTCCGATCCCGGTTCGGCATTCCCATTTCCGACGCCGAGATCGCGAAGATGCCGTTCTATCGGCCGCCGGACGACAGCCCGGACATGGAGTACCTGCACGAGCGCCGCAAGTCACTGGGCGGCTATATGCCCGCCCGGAAGTTGCGCGCCACGCCGCTCGCCTGCGACTTCGCCGATCTGTTCCAAGAGTTCAACGCCGGCACCGGCGACCGCGGCGCCTCGACGACGATGGTGTTCGTGCGGCTGCTGGCGAAGCTGCTGCGCCACCCGGAAATCGGCAAGCTCGTCGTGCCGATTGTCCCAGACGAGGCGCGCACCTTCGGCATGGAGGCGCTCTTCCGGCAGGTCGGCATCTACTCACACGTCGGCCAGCTCTACGAGCCGGTCGATAGCGACACGCTCCTCTACTACAAGGAAGCCACCAACGGGCAGATCCTCGAGGAGGGCATTACCGAAGCCGGATCGATGTCCTCGTTCATTGCCGCCGGCACGGCCTACGCGACGCACGGCATCAACACGATTCCATTCTTCATCTATTACTCGATGTTCGGCTTCCAGCGCATCGGCGATCTCATCTGGGCCGCGGCCGACATGCGCGCGAGAGGCTTCCTGCTCGGTGGCACCTCCGGCAGGACGACGCTCGCCGGTGAAGGCCTGCAGCATCAGGATGGCCACAGCCATCTCCTCGCCTCCGCTGTGCCCACGTGCCAGGCCTACGACCCGGCGTACGCGTATGAGATTGCCACCATCGTCGAAGACGGTATCCGGCGCATGTACGGTGAACAGGAGAACGTCTTCTATTACCTGACCGTCATGAACGAGCCGTATCCGCAGCCAGCGATGCCCGAGGGCTGCCGCGACGGTATCCTCAAGGGGTTGTACCGCCTCCGCGCATCGACGAAGAAGAAGCCGAGCCGTCAAGCGCAGCTCCTCGGCAGCGGCGCTATTCTGCCCGAAGTGGTCAAGGCTGCCCATGTTCTGGAAGAGAAGTACGACGTTGCCGCCGACGTCTGGAGTGTGACGAGCTATGTGCAGCTCTATCGTGACGGCGAGGCGTGCGAGCGATGGAATCGCTTGCACCCGGCGGAACCTCCCAAGGTCCCTTACTTGACCACGTGTCTCGAGAAGGCGCCCGGCGTCTTCGTCGCGGCCAGCGATTACGTCAAGATGCTGCCGAACGCCATCGACCGGTGGCTCCCGCGGCCACTGACATCGCTTGGCACCGACGGCTTTGGACGCAGCGAGAGCCGCGGATCGCTCCGGGACTTCTTCGAGGTCGACCACCGCCACGTCGTGGTCGCCACGCTCGCAGCCCTCGCGCGGGAGAGGAAGATTGACGGCAAGGTCGTCGCCCGCGCCATCACGGAGCTCGGGATCGACGCGGAGAAACCGAACCCAGCAACTTCCTAACATGGCCACTGAATTCGCACTGCCCGAGCTGGGCGAGAACATCACGAGCGGCGACGTCCTGCGAGTGCTGGTGAAGCCCGGGGACGTCATTGAACGGGATCAACCGGTCCTCGAGCTCGAGACGGACAAGGCGACCCTCGAGGTGCCCTCCGCGGTAGCTGGCCGCGTGCAGACAGTCAATGTCAACGAGGGCGATCAGGTACAGGTCGGACAGGCAGTGCTGACCGTAGAAGACAGTCAGCAAACGGGAAACGGGAACCAGGAACCGGGAACCGGGAAGCAAGAAACGGGAGACGGGAATCAGGAGACGGGCTTGCCTCGCCGTAGCTCGCCGGAGGCGAGCGAAGGCGGGCCCGCGCCGGCCGCCGCCGCACCGGGAGCCGAGGCTGCCGCAGCGGGTGGCGTTGTGGAGGTCAAGATCCCAGAGCTCGGCGAGAACGTGACGTCGGGCGACGTCCTACGTCTCCTCGTCAAGCCTGGCGATGTCGTCGAGCGAGAGCAACCGGTGATCGAGCTCGAGACCGAGAAGGCCACCGTCGAGGTCCCCTCGAGCGCAGCGGGTCGCGTGCGCGAGATCCCGGTGAAAGAGGGCGAGACCGTGAAGGTTGGCCAGGTGATCTTCACGCTCGACGTGTCGGGACCCGGAGCCGCAGCGGCGCCGTCGGCAGGGAAGGCTCAGCCGCCGGACGCCGCCAGCGAAGCCGCGCCAGGCGCCGAATCGCCGGAGTGGGCGCCTGAGGCGGAGCGGCCGCGCGCCGAGGTGTACGACATCAGTCGCGTGGTCAGGCAGGCCCCGAGCCGCGCCGAGCCGTCGCCGCCGGGGCGAGCCGAAGCGATTCCCCCGCGACCCAACGTGCCGGCGGCGCCGTCCATACGGCGGCTCGCACGCGAGCTGGGCGTCGATGTTCGCGACGTGCCTGGCTCCGGTCCGGCGGGGCGCATCTCGCGGGCAGACGTTCTCGCCCACGCGAAAGAGATCATCACGTCTGCGCCGCTGCCCGCGATGCAGCCGGGTGCGGTCGCCGCGCCGGCGCTGCCAGACTTCGCGAAGTGGGGTGAAATCGATCGCAAGACAATGAGCGGCGTGCGGCGAAAGACGGCAGAGCACCTTTCCCAGGCATGGTCGCTCATCCCGAGCGTCACACAGTCGGAGAGGGCGGACATCACGGCGCTCGAAGACCTGCGCAAGCGGTTCGCGCCGCAGGTGGAGCAGGCGAGTGGCAAGCTCACAGTCACCGCGATTCTCGCGAAGATCCTTGCGGCCGCCGTCAAGGCGTTTCCACAATTCAACACTTCGCTCGATTCCGCGCAGGAAGAGCTGATCTACAAGAAGTACGTGCACGTGGGCATCGCTGTCGATACCGAGCGCGGCCTCCTCGTGCCGGTCATCCGTGACGTGGATGCCAAGAACATTACGCAGATTGCAGTCGAGATCGCACAAGCGGCGCAGCGAGCACGGGACCGCAAGCTGACGATGGCCGAGATGGAAGGGGGCAGCATCACCATCACGAACCTGGGTGGTCTCGGCGGTACCCATTTCTCGCCGATCGTGAACTGGCCAGAGGTGGCGATTCTCGGTGTGTCGCGCGCGCGCATGGAGCCGGTCTGGATCGACGCCGCCTTTCAGCCGCGGTTGATGTTGCCGCTGTCGCTTTCCTACGACCATCGCGTGATCGACGGCGCCGATGCCATGCGCTTCCTGCGGTGGGTGGCCGACGCGCTCGAGCAACCGTTCCTGCTCGCTCTTCAAGGATAGTCTTCTCCGTACGTAGCGCGCGGCCTTCAGGCCCTCGCTACGACTCACAGCTCATAACTCCTGAAATCCATGTCAAACAGGACACAGCTCGTCGTGATTGGTGCAGGGCCGGGCGGGTACGCTGCCGCATTCCGGGCGGCGGACCTCGGCTTGGACGTCGTGCTGGTCGACGAGGAAGCCAATCCTGGCGGCGTCTGCACATACCGAGGCTGCATCCCATCGAAGGCGCTGTTGCACGTGGCCAAGCTGCTCTCCGAGGCGCGGCACGCGTCTGCCTGGGGAATCGAGTTCCCCGAGCCGCGAGTCGACGTCGACAAGCTCCGGGCATGGAAGGAGCAGGTGGTCGCGAAGCAGACCGGTGGTCTCGGACAGCTCGCGAAGCTGCGCAAGGTTCGCTACATGCAGGGACACGCGAGCTTTGCCGACGCGCAGACGCTGACCATCATCCAGCGGGGAGGCGGCGAGGAGACGGTGCCTTTCGAGACGGCCATCATCGCGACAGGCTCGCGCCCGATGACGCTGCCGAACACCGCCCTCGGTCCGGAGCGGCTGCTCGACTCGACGTCGGCGCTCGAGATCACACGTGTTCCGAAGAATCTGCTGGTCGTGGGTGGCGGATACATCGGTCTGGAGCTCGGGTCCGTGTATGCCGCCCTCGGCTGCGAGGTCTCAGTGGTGGAGATGATGGCCGGCTTGCTCCCGGGCGTGGACCGAGATCTCGTCCAGGTGCTCCACCAGCGCATGGAGCGTGTCTGCAAGAGCATCATGCTCGAGACGAAAGTGGTCCAGATGGAGGAGGTGGTGGGCGGGGTCAAGGTGACGTTCGACGGTAGCGCCAACCCATCCGAGCAGGTTTTCGATCAGGTGCTCGTTGCCATCGGGCGCAGGCCGAACTCCGAGATTGCCGGCCTCGAACGAACTCGGGTGCAAGTGGATCGCCGCGGATTCATTGGTGTCGATGCGCAGCGGCGCACCGACGAGCCGTCGATCTACGCAATCGGCGATGTGGCGGGCGAGCCGATGCTCGCGCACAAAGCGAGTCATGAGGCGAGGGTCGCCGTCGAGGCCATCGCGGGACACAAGGTCGCCTACGAGCCCCGGGCCATTCCTGCCGTCGTCTTCACGGATCCCGAGATTGCGTGGTGTGGCCTCACCGAGACCGAGGCGGGACGGGGAGGAACCCCCATCGACGTGGCAAAGTTTCGCTGGGGTGCGTCGGGGCGCGCCACGACGCTCGATCGAAACGACGGGCTCACGAAGCTGGTGATCGAGCCAAAAACGGAGCGCGTGTTGGGTGTGGGAATCGTGGGCGTCGGAGCCGGCGAGCTCATCTCGGAAGGCGTGCTCGCGGTCGAGATGGCAGCGCTGGTGCGCGACGTCGCCCTGAGCATTCACCCGCATCCCACCCTGTCCGAGACCGTCATGGAGTCTGCCGAGGTGGCCCTCGGCGAGAGCACGCACGTCTATCGCCCGAAGAAGAAAGCCGGAGCCGTCCCCATTCGACTCGGCTGACGGCCCGCCTTCGGTGCGCCGTCAGCCTCGCTCATAGCAAGCCGCAGCCGAGGCGAATGCCCTGAGCGAGCGAAGCGAGTCGAAGGGCTGTTTCCCGTCTCTCTTCATCCCTCCTAGATAGCAACTCATCCCAGACGTCGCGGTGTGCCCGCCTCGCGAGTGTTACCCTGACGGGCGTGGCAGGGGTCCCTCTCTTGGCAAGGCGACTGTGGCGATGGAGCGCAATTGCCCTGGCGTGCTGGACCGTCGAGGGCCTCACATATACGCTTCAGTTTCACTTTCTTCACGAGTCGGCGGGGGAGCCCGTCACCTGGGGATACGCGCTCAGCATCAGCCTGACGAATGCGCTGCTCTGGGTGCCCTTCACGGTTGCCGCCTTCTGGCTCGTGGAGCGTTTTCCCGTGGAGCGGGGACGCTGGCATGTTGCTGTCGGCGTGCATCTGGTAACGGCATGTGTCGTGGTACTGCTTCGAGCCATCGTTGTCGTATGGCTGGACCCTTGGGTAGGGTGGTACGCCGAGACGCCGACCGTAGAGCGCGTTCTCGCTACGCGCTTCCAGGAGAACCTAGTGCTGTACTTGATGCTGGTCGGCGTGGCCCACGCCCTGCATTACGCGCAGGCCGTCCGGATGCGTGATGCCCAGCTCGCCCGCGCGCAGCTCCAGGCGCTCACGGCCCAGATGCGGCCGCATTTCTTGTTCAACACGCTGAACACGGCTGCCTCCTTGATGCACGAGAATGTGGTTGCGGCAGAGCGGGTGCTGGCGCAATTGGGTGAGCTGCTCCGCCGGTCACTCGCGGCAGGTGACACACCAGAGGTGTCGCTGCGGGGCGAGCTGGAGTTCCTGCGCCTGTATCTCGAAATCGAGCAGGCGCGGTTCGAGGATCACCTGAGCGTCCAGTGGCACCTCGATCCGTCTGCCCTCGACGTGGCGGTGCCGCATCTCATTCTCCAACCGCTCGTCGAGAATGCCCTCCGTCACGGGATCGCCCCGCGCGCAACATCTGGTACGGTCACCGTGACGGCGCGCCTCGCGGGCGATTGGCTCCAGGTCGACGTTCACGACGACGGTGTCGGCATCGACGCGGCGCCCCCTCACCGCCGGGGTGCGGGCATGGGCCTTGCCACGACGCGCGCCCGCCTGAGCCACCTGTACGGCCCGCGGCATCGATTTACCGTGCGTGGCGCCCCCGCTGGCGGTACGATTGCCACGCTCGTCATTCCCGCGCGCCGCGCGGCCGCCAGGCTATGAGTCATTCCAACCCAATCCGGGCACTGATCGTGGACGATGAGCCGCCGGCGCGCCGGCACCTTGCGCGGCTGCTGGCAACGGAGCCGGATATCTCGGTGGTGGGCGAATGCCGGCACGGTCTCGAGGCAGTGGCGCGCATCGAGGGCCTACGGCCTGATCTCGTGTTCCTCGACATCCAGATGCCGGAGGTGGATGGCTTCGAGGTCGTCGCCCGAATCGGACCGGAGCACATGCCGGCGGTGATCTTCGTGACCGCCTACGACGAGCATGCGCTTCGCGCGTTCGAAGTGCACGCGCTCGACTATCTGTTGAAGCCGGTCTCGCGCGAGCGCTTTCACGCCGCCGTTGCAAGGAGCCGGCGCATCATCGGCACACCGGAAGTCGAGACGCACGCGCGGGCGCTGACGGGCGTTGCTCACGGACAGGCGCGGTTCACGGAGCGGATCTCGGTGAGACATCGAGGCGAGACTCGGCTCATCGACATCGGCGAGATCGACTACATCACCGCAGAGTTGAACTATGCGCGCCTCCACGTGGGTGAGCGCTCTTATCTGATCCGTGACACGCTCAATCATCTCGAGACCACGCTCGACCCGTCCCGCTTCCTTCGCATCCACCGCTCCGCCATTGTGCAGATGGATCGCGTCCGCACACTCACGTCTCGGTTCCAAGGCGACGTCACGCTGATGCTTCGCAACGGCGTTCGACTGAAGTCGGGCCGAAGCTATCGAGCACGGATCCGCGCGGCGTTCTGATGTTGAGCGGACGAAAAGGTACCCGGTTCCTTTTTCAATCACCGGAGGAGCTTGGCAGCGGTCCGAAACACGGCATCGAGCATGCTGGGCGTGAGCTTGCCTGTCTGCGTGTTCTGGCGACTGGGGTGGTAGGACTCGACGAGGATCGGTAGGCCTCGCTCCCGAGGTCTGAAGAGCTGCCCGTGGAAGAACGCCGGCCGCGGGCGGACGTGAATGCCTCGCCCTGCGAGCAGACGCCAATATGCTTCCGACGCCAGTCGTCCCAGTGCCACGACGACTTGAAGGTTTGGCAAGGCCGAGACCTCCGCTTCGAGATGGCGATGGCAGCTCAGGATCTCGTCGCGTGTCGGCTTGTTCGCGGGCGGCGCGCAGCGAACGGCTGCCAGCACATAGGCGTCGCTGAGCACCAGGCTATCGTCGGCCCGCTCGGACGTCGATTTGTTGGAGAAGCCGGTGACCTGCATGGCGCGCATGAGAAAGTCGCCTGATCCTCCGACGCCGTCACCGGTGAACATGCGCCCCGTCCGATTCGCGCCGTGCGCCGCTGGGGCCAGGCCAAGCACGAGCAGCCGCGCGCGCGGGTCTCCGAAGCCGGGCACCGGCCGAGCCCAGTACGTCTCGTTCCTGTAGGCCGCTTTCTTCTCGCGTGCGACCTGCTGGCAGTGCGCCCGCAACCGAGGGCAGATCTCACAGCGAATCACCGCGCGGCGGGCAGCTTCGAGCATCGGAGGGACAACGGGTCAAGCCCCCTGAACAAGAGCATCTGCCTGCTCGTGCGCGTGATACGAGCTCCTGACGAGCGGACCGGATTCCACGTGGCCGAATCCCATGTCGAGCGCGGCCTCCTTCAATTGCGCGAACTCGGCCGGCTCGTAGTAGCGAACCATCGGCAGGTGTGCTGGCGTTGGCCGGAGGTATTGTCCAATCGTGAGAATCTGGACTCCCGCGTCGCGCAAGTCGCGACACACCGCGATGAGCTCCTCCCATTGCTCGCCGAGACCGACCATCAGCCCCGTCTTGGTGGGAATATGCGGCGCGAAGGCGCGGGACCGGCGAAGCAGCTCGAGGGTCCTGGTGTAGCGTCCGCCGGAGCGTGCCGCGCGATAGAGGCGCGGCACCGTTTCCGTGTTGTGATTCAAGACGTCTGGGCTGGCGTCGAGCACCGCCCGCAGAGCATCCGCTTTGCCTTGGAAGTCTGGGATCAGTACCTCGATTCGTGTCTGCGGCATTGCGGCTCGAATGGTGCGGACCGACGCCGCGAAGATCGAGGCGCCGCCGTCCGGCAGATCGTCGCGATCCACCGACGTGATCACGACGTAGCTGAGACCGAGCCGCTCGACCGCTGCGGCGAGCCTCACCGGCTCTTCGAGGTCGAGCGGTGCCGGACGCCCGTGTGCCACGGCGCAGTAGCCGCAATTTCGCGTGCACACGTCGCCGAGAATCATGAACGTCGCGGTTCCGTGATGCCAGCACTCACCGATGTTCGGGCAGCGTGCTTCCTCGCAGACGGTGTGCAGGCCGGAGCCGCGCATCAACTGCTTGAGCCGCACATAGTTGGCCGAGCCGGGCGCGCGAACCTTCAACCATGCTGGTTTGGGCTGTCGCTCGGAAGGTCGGATCAGGTGCAGCGGCGAGACACTCGACATCCTGAGTATCGTAACATGTGGCGCATGACGACCCAGTCCTCCTCCCTCGCGATAACCTGGCTTGGCCATGGCACGTTCCTGCTGGAATCACCGGGCGGCCGGCGCATCCTGCTCGACCCGTTTCTGACCGACAACCCGGCGTGCCCGGAGCAATACCGGCGATCGGTTGGTCCGCTCGATGCCATGCTCATCACACATGGCCACGGCGATCACGTGAGCGACGCGCTTCGCATCGGACGAGAGACCGAAGCGCCGGTCGTCGGCTCGTACGAGGTCTGTGCGTGGCTCGAGCAGAAGGGCCTCAAGAATCTCGTCGGCATGAACATTGGTGGCACAACGACAGTAGCCGGTGTCCGCATCACGATGGTTCAAGCCATACACGGCAGCGGCTTCGTGGAGGACAACCGCATTGTGTACCTGGGCCTGGCCGCTGGGTTCGTGCTGCGCTTCGAAGACGGCCTCGTGGCGTACTTCGCGGGCGACACGGATGTCTTTGGGGACATGCGTCTCATTGCACAACTGTACGAGCCGCAGCTCGCGTTTCTCCCGATCGGTGATCACTACACGATGGGACCGCGACAGGCGGCGCTGGCGTGCGAGCTGCTCGGCGTGAAGCAGGTCGTGCCGATGCACTACGGCACCTTTCCCGTGCTTACAGGCACTCCCGCGGCGCTGCGTAAGCTGGTCGAGCCCAAGGGCGTCCAGGTCTTGGAGCTCGAGCCGGGCCGGACGGCCCGATGAGTGACGGACGCCTCGGCGAGGCGTCCCTACGTTGCGCCGATCGTAGGGTGCGTTCTCCCTCGCACCTTGGTCAGGCGGGTATAATCAACGTGAATGACAAGTTCAGCCGAGAGAGGACCGAGCGCGGCCTCGGCCGTGCGTGCGCCCCGGGCGCCGTTGACTTTCGAGACCGCGCCGGATCGATACCGCCACTGGCAGCTCTCGTACGATGGAGCCATCGCCACGCTTGCGTTGAACGTGCAAGAGGATGGCGGCCTTGGTGATTACCGCCTCAAGCTCAATTCCTACGATCTCGGTGTCGATCTCGAGCTCGCCGATGCCCTGCAGCGACTACGTTTCGAGCATCCCGAAGTGCGCGTCGTGGTCCTGCGCAGTGCGCTCGATCGCGTCTTCTCTGCCGGCGCCAATATCTACATGCTCGCGCAGAGCAGCCACGCCTTCAAAGTGAACTTCTGCAAGTTCACCAACGAAACGCGACTAGCGTTGGAAGATGCGAGCGCGCACTCCGGGATGGCATTCCTCGCCGCGGTGAGTGGCACCTGCGCGGGAGGCGGTTACGAGCTGGCGCTGGCGTGTGACGAGATCTTCCTGGTGGACGATGGGCGTGCGGCGGTGTCATTACCGGAAGTCCCGCTGCTCGGCGTCTTGCCGGGCACCGGCGGAGTGACGCGGCTCGTCGACAAGCGCCGTGTGCGGCGCGATCTGGCAGACGTCTTCTGCACGCTTGCCGAGGGTGTGAAGGGACGTCGTGCCGTCGCGTGGGGCCTTGTCGATGCGGTGTATCCCACCAGCCGGTTCTGGAGCGCTGTCGACAGCCGCGCGCGCGAGCTTGCGATGACCTCCGCTCGTCCTGTCGATGCACGTGGCATCGCGTTGCGACCGCTCGAGCCAATTGTCACCGGTGACGTCCTGTCCTACTCGTCGGTCGAGCTCTCGATCCACCGCGCCGCACGGACAGCGGAGCTGACGATCATGGCGCCTGCGGAAACCGAGCCGCAGACCATCGACGACATCGTGGACGCCGGCGACCGGTACTGGCCGTTGCGCACGTTTCGCGAGCTGGAGGACGTGCTGTTGCGATTGCGGTTCAACGAGCCGGAAATCGGCACGATCGTTGTCCGGACGCGAGGGGATCTCGCGCGCGTGCTGTCGGTGGACGCCACACTGGCCGCGCACGATCGGCACTGGCTGGTCCGTGAAATCATTCACTTCATGAAGCGCGTCCTGAAGCGGCTCGAGCAGTCCGCGCGCAGCATCGTCGCGCTGGCCGATGCTGGCTCCTGTTTCGGCGGCAGCTTGTTCGAGCTGGCTCTGGCGGCGGACCGCTGCTACATGCTCGATGATGAAGAGCGGCCGGTCTTGGTCGCGCTCTCGCCGATGAATGCGGGACGTCTGCCGATGGCCAACGGGCTGTCCCGGCTGCAAGCACGGTTCCTCGCGACGCCGGAACGGGTCGAGGAGATGCTCGCGCAGGCAGGACCTTTCGATGCGCCCGCCGCGCTCGAGGCCGGGTTGGTCACGGCGGCACCGGACGAGCTCGATTGGGATGCCGAGGTGCGACTTGCGATCGAGCACCGAGCGGCGATGTCGCCAGATGCGCTGACGGGCCTGGAGGCGAGCTTGCGGTTTGCCGGCCCGGAGACCATCGAAACGAAGATCTTCGGACGGTTATCCGCGTGGCAGAACTGGATCTTTCAGCGTCCGAACGCGGTCGGCGAGCGCGGCGCCCTGGCGGCGTACGGCGGCGGCCGAGGCCGACCGGAGTTCGATTGGCGCAGGACATAGCCTCCGTGGTGGCTTCATCGATCGAGGTGCCACATGATCTCCGCAGAGCGCATTCCCAACAACGTCTCCCTCTCCGAGAACAGGCGGCTGCAACGCGCGCTTCAGCACTGGCAGCCGCAGTACCTCGAATGGTGGCGCGACATGGGGCCGGAAGGCTTCCAGGACCACCACTATGTCTACCTTCGAACCGCCGTGAGCGTCGATCCCGGAGGCTGGGTGCACTACGACTACGTCAAGCTGCCGGAGTACCGCTGGGGCATCTTCCTCGCGGAGCCCCTCCGCGATCGGACGATTGGATTCGGTGATTTTCTCGGCAGCCCCGTTTGGCAGGAAGTCCCGGGTGACTTTCGCAGCCCGCTGCGAAGGCTCGTCGTCACGCAAGGCGACACGGAGCCGGCCAGCGTCGAGCAGCAGCGCCTGCTCGGCCACAGTTGTCCCAGCATGTACGACCTGCGCAACTTGTTTCAGGTGAACGTCGAAGAAGGGCGCCACTTGTGGGCCATGGTGTACATCCTCCACTCTTATTTCGGCCGTGATGGCCGAGACGAGGCGGAGGAGATGTTGGACCGCCAGAGTGGCGATGCCGACAAACCGCGCATCCTCGACGCCTTCAACGAGCCGATTGACACCTGGCTGGACTTCTTCATGTTTGCGATGTTCACGGACCGTGACGGCAAGTCACAGCTGCTGTCGCTCTCCGAGAGCGCCTTCGATCCGCTGTCGCGCACGACGCGGTTCATGCTGACCGAGGAGGCGCACCACATGTTCGTCGGAGAGAGCGGCGTTGCGCGCATCATCGAGCGCACATGTCAGCTTCTCACCAGCGGCCAGGCTGGCTTCTCCGAGGATGTTCGCCGCGTGGGCGGCATCGACCTGCCGACCTTACAGAAGTTCTTGAACTTCTGGTTCAGCATGAGCCTCGATCTCCACGGCGGCGAGATCTCGAGCAATGCTGCCATCTATTTCGCCAATGGTCTCAAGGGGCGGCAGTACGAGGAGAAATACCCCGACCACAAGTGCCTGGAGGGAACCTACGCGGTCGATGTGGTCGTCGACGGCACGATCGAGACCCGCAATGTGCCGCTCAGGAACGCCATGAACGAGATTCAACGCGATTGGTACACCGGCGACTGTCGTGCCGGTGTCGAGCGTTGGAATCGCATCCTCGAAAAGCACGGCATCGGCGAGCGCTTGCGGGTACCTGACCGAAAGTTCAATCGCCACATTGGCATCTACGCCGGCTTCCACTTCGATCCGGAAGGTCGCATGATCGAATCCGACGAGTGGGAGGCTCGCCGGACCGAGTGGCTACCGTCTTCTGAAGACAAAGCGTACATTAGGAGCTTGATGGCGGCGCCCGTCTACGAGCCCTCCAACTTCGCCAACTACATCGCACCACCCTCGAAGGGCATCAATCGCCGGCCGGTCGACTTCGAGTACGTTCGCACCGAGCTCTAGAGTCCTTGGTTCTTGGTCCTTGGTTCTTGGTGCGCCGAGCTGTGCCCTGGGCTAGCGTCGACGCTCCCGAGGCGGCAGCGAGGCAGACCCAAGGACCAAGAACCAGGAACCAGACCTAGGGACCAAGAACCTTGATTGCGCTTGCCCACAAGCGATATAAAGTAGAGAGCGGATTTGGAAAATGATTCCGCATAGTGAAATGCATGGTGTTCCCAGGTTGGCCCCGAGCGAGCTGGAGACGCCGAGGCAGAAGCCGACCTCGCTCGACAAGGCGCTGGATCTGTGCGAGGCGTTGAGCGCCGTACCCAGGGGCGCCACCTTGTCCGAACTGGCGCGCCAGGTTCGACTGCCGCCGGCGACGACGCATCGGCTGTTGCGCGTGCTGAGGCGCCGCGGCTTTGTGCGCCAGGACGAAGAGACCGGTCGCTACCTTCTGACGTTGCGCTGGCTCGACCTCAGCTTTCGTGCACTCGGCCGTTCAGAGATTCGGCTCCACGCATATCCCGTGATGCGTGAGTACGTGCTGCGCACACAGGCACGCACGTTCATTGCCGTGCCGCCGGACGGTGAGGTCACGTATGTGTGGAGCGGCGGCGCAGACGAGGTCTCGATGTACACGGCGTACGGAAAGGCAATGCCTGGGCACTGCTCGATATACTTCACGCCCGATCAACAGAGCGCGCGCCGGCTCGTCTGCGTCAAGCTGGATCGGAGCGCGGATGCGCGCCGAAGTGCAGAGATCGCGCGCCGGCTCGGCTCGGGGGAGCTGGTCTCCCGGGTGCACTCGCTCAATTGCACCTGCGCGCCGGTCTACGACTACAGCGGCCGTGAGGTCGCGCGTGTGGGCCTGTTTGCCCACCGTGAAGATGAGCATCTGCTGCACGAGCACCATGTCCCGGCGGCGTGGGAGCTGGCGCGGGCAATCTCGTGGCGGCTGGGACATTTGGCAAGCCGCATTGCGGACGAGTGACGAGAGACGAAGCCCGTCTCCGTCGTTCCTGAGAGGAGGAAGCGTGGCTTACATCATCACGGAACCGTGCATCGGCACGAAGGACCATTCGTGCGTCGACGTATGCCCGGTGGACTGCATTCACCCACGCAAGGATGAAGCGGACTTCGAGAGCGCGCCGATGCTCTACATCCATCCGGACGAGTGCATCGATTGTGGCGCCTGTGTTCCGGCGTGTCCCGTCGAAGCGATCTTCGCGCTCGACGAGGTGCCCGACAAGTGGAAGGAGTACATCGAAACCAACGCCCAGTACTTCCAGAAATAGCCCGAGGTCAGGCGCGTCCGTCTGCGGCGCGCAGCATCTCGGTCTCACGTGCCAACAGCGCCTGCTTCGCGCGAAGCCGCTGTTCCCGCCGTGCTCGGGCTTCTGCCGCCGAGCGGTGGGCCTCGTCGGTTTCCAAGAGCAGCGGATGTACCGGGACCGCATTCCCGTGCTCGTCGACCGCCACGAATGTGAGATACGCGTGGCACGTGAGCTTGCGCACGCCCGTCAGTGCCTCTTCGGAAAAGACCTGCACTTGCACCTCGAGCGATGTGGTGAACGTGCAGGTCACCTGCGCCTTCAGGATGACGAGATCCCCAATGCGAATGGGATGGAGAAACTGCAGGCCATCCACTGCGGCTGTGACGACGCGCTGCCGCGTGTGTTTGAGGCAGGTGATCGCGCCAGCGATGTCGATGAGGTGCATGACGGCGCCGCCGAGCATGAATCCCAAGGGGTTGGCGTCGTTGGGGAGCACCGCCTGAATCATCTCGGTGGCGGACTCGTCGACGCGCTTCGGCGTGAGCGTAGTCATAATGGAAAAGGAACCGGGTACCTTTGCGATCGGGGCTCGCGAGCACGGCGCGTTCGGCGAACGCGCCCTACCGTGGCCCGAGAGAACGCGCCCTACCATGCCGAGGGAATACGCCCTACCGCGCACGAGGGTAGGCCGCCTCGCCGAGGTGGCCGTTAGAAGTCGTAGCCAATCCAGAAGCTGAAGCGAGGCTCGCGGAACCAGTCGCTGCCACTCTTGCCCTCCAGGGCGCCTTGGAACTGGAACAGCGCATCCTCCCAATCGCGATTGAACAGGGTACGCCAAGACCAGTCGAAGTGCACAGGGAAGCCGAGGAGAAACGTCTCGAGGCCCACTCCGTATGAGGCGCGCCCATCGACGAGCCGGAAGCCGGAAATCGTGCGCGGCTGGCCATAGACGGGGATCGGAAAGCCGAACTCATCCGCCACGAAATTCTCGATCGAGCGCACCTGCTCCGTGTTGTTGTCCCACAAGCGGAACCCCGAGCCGGGATTGGTCAGATTCAACGGCTGGCCGAAGTCCGTCGTCGTGGGCCGGCCCTCGAAGCTCGCACCACCGAGGCCCGCAAAGAAGGCTCCACGCACGCCGCCGAGGACGCCGAGCGGCGTGAGCATGGCTTCGATGAGCGGGAAGCGCAGCTCCGCGTTCGCGAAGAAGCCGCGGTCGCCGACGAACTCCAGGTAGTCGTACCCACGCAGCTCCGAATTACCGCCGTAGAAGAAGAAGTCCGGAGCGTCGCCCCAGCTCCGGAAGCCGCGGAATCGGAGCGCCAGCACGCCGGTGGTGGCGAGACGCTTGTAGTAGCGGAGGTCGCCATCCACGGCCTGGCGAGACAGCGTGTCCCCGATCCCGGGCGACACCTCGTAGCCCAGTCGCACGGTCGAGCCCGAAAGCGGACCGAACTCGCGAAAGATCGTGGTCTCCTGGACGAACGTGAGGCCGAGCGGGACGAGCGTCCCGCTCTGGAAGAGCGTCCGCCCATAGGTTTGTCTCTGAAAATCGTCGGAGGCGTCCTGCAGGCCAGGGTCATCGAACTCTTCGTTGTACCGGAACACACCGCCGGAGAGCTCCAGACGCCGGTAACGATTGAGCGGATACCAGGCAAAGAGCGAAGCCCCGGTCATCGTCCGCGTGGCGATCGCAGCATCGCGATCCAGCAAGAACCGTGAGTCGTACAGGAGGCCGGGTTGCAGGCCATAGTAGAACAGCGTTTGCTGGTACGCCTGAGCGCCCCACTGTATCCGCCGCGAAAGGTTGTGATAGCCCAAGGCGAGCGTTCGATACTGCGAGATCGACGCCGCATAGAAGTTGAACTGCTGGTCGCCGAGCACGTCCGCGAACGTGACCTGCGTTCCCCCGAAGAGATCCCCTCCGCTCGTGACGCCCACGGACACCGGAGGTCGACCCTCGAGAAACAGCCGGTCGAAGGTCCCCTTGCGCTTCTGGTTCGCGGGCACGAGCGTGTGCGGCAACGGCGCTTGGAAATCAATCACCGGGCCCGGCGCGCCGAAGTCGCTCGACGCCACCTCGAGCTCTGGATCGCGCAGTGGAATCTCGTGAAGCCCGTACTCACCCTTGAAGTACGTGATGAACGAAATACGCTGCGGCTCATCCTCCTTCGTCGCGGGCAACACGATGGGCGAGAGATTACCCGTGAGCGCGTCGGTGTACTGCCGCAAGGTGTCCGTCGAGAGATCCAGCGTCCAGATGTTGTAGATGTTGCCGTCCTTCGCCAGCTCTGGATCGATGGGCTTGCGTGGATCCAGTGCCGTCGACGGAAAGACGAGCGTGCGATCGTCGATGAAGCGCGCACCGCCCTCGTCGTGCGTGCCGAAGGTGAGCTGCGTACGCTTCTTGGATGCCAGATCCAGCCTGAAGAGCTTGTCGTTTCCGCTGATGCGCGAGAGATACACGATGGATTTGCCGTCGGGTGCGAAGACCGGCGCGAAGTCGGCAAAGGCGTCAGTCGTGAGAGGGCTGACTTTACCGCTCGCGAGGTCGATTTGAAACAGATCTCCCACGGCATTGCGCAGGCCCGCAAACGCAAGCGTCTTCCCGTCCGGTGAGAAGGCCGGGGACTCCGGCGCGTCGACGGAGTCGATGTAATAGCGCTTCTCTGCCTTTCCCGTCACGACATTGCGCAGGATGAGCGACCGCTGCTTTTCCGTGCGGGCGAAGTAGGCGATGAGATCCCCTTTCGGGCTCCATGCCATCCAGGGCACGGTGTTCCCGCGTGCGTTCGGGAGCGCGATGTACTCGTACCCGCTGTCCTTGTCGAATCCTTGTGTGATGTTGCGCACGACCTGCCGATCCTTCGTCGACAGCAGGATGATGTCGAGCTCTTGATCCTTCCGATTGCCGACCGCCGCGGCCACGAGCTCGCCCGAGGGCGCAGGCTCGATTGAAATCGCGCCGGTGTACCTCGTGTCCTCCGGGTCCGGCGACAAGTCGCGACCGTAGTCTTCGGGCCGCTCCTTGTCGCGAAACGGCTTGAAGCGATCCTTCAGGTAGTTCGAAAACTGATCGTCGAACTCATCGTCGGAGACACTGAGCGCCTCTTCGAAGGCGTTCTCGCCGCCGCCGATGACGCTCTTTCGGAGCGAGAAGAGAAACTGGCGGATGCCCTCTTTCCCCCACTTCGATTCGATGAACTCGAACACCGCGTGCCCGAGATTGTAAGGAGTCCGCCCACCGAACATTCCATAGGACTCCATCTTGGTCATCTTCGGGACGATGTCCGCCACGGCGACATCGCGAACCGTCATCATGTCGAGCGCATCCCAGGTGCCGCGCATGTAATCGGACAGCCCCTCGTCTACCCACAGCGGGTGGCCGCGACGCACGAGCGAGCGAGGGATGATGTCGTACTCGAAGAGATGCGTGAGCTCGTGCACGATGAGGCCGTAGAGCTGATCGGGCGGATAGTCGAGCGGCAGCACCATGCGGTTGCGCTGGGACTCGGCAAACGCGGCCACACCCTCTGGAACGCCGCCGGGCATGATGTTCTGCTGTTGAAACTCGGCGTGTGTCTTGAACAGGACGAGCGGCGCCCTGATCGCGAGATCATGTTTCAGCTCCGAGCTGATGTGCTGGTACGCGCTTTCCGCGTAGCTCGCAACACGCTCGAGGTGAGGCTCGATCTCCGGATAGTAGAAGATCTCGAAGTGGTCCGTCGTGTAGGTGTGCCACCTGAACTTGTCGTACTTGATCTCATTCTTTCCGTAGTACGGGACGAGTGGCGTTTGGCCGCGGACCGTGGCGTGGCCGACGCTCACGGGACCGGACAGTGCGCAGGACACGCGATCGCCGGTGCCTTGATAGGGGGCGAAAACCGTCTGCGCCTGCGCCACGCCGGTGGCCGCGAGCCATCCGGTCACCGCACAGGAGACCAACCATGTCAATCGACGCCGTGGATCTTGCCGCATGGCGACACCTCGGAGGCATCCTAACGCGGAGCCATCAACCTCGCGTAACACTCTGGCGCCTGCGCAGCAGGTGCCGCATGACGATACGGTCATCGTACTTGGTTGGATGGCCCGGAAGCAACGGTTGTGATGGCCGGATGGCTGCAACAGCCGTGCCGATGTGCCGACAGGGGCGGCCGTCGATGTGAGCGCCCGGCGGGCTGGGTGGTGTGGTTGGGGGGCCACAGAAATGTCCCTTGCAGGCGCCAGGTCGCCCACATTCCGCGCGGCGCTCCGCCCTCCGCCCTCCGGGCGTCTGCGGACACAGTCGGCCGCACGATGAGGGGCTCAAAGGCCTCTTGCGACGCCCCCTGGTGGCGTTACTCCGAATATACTGAGGGCTCGCCCGGGATCATGCGTGCCGGCGCCGCCGCGCACGGTCCGACCCGACTTATGGTGCTGCGGCTGGGAAGACGCGAGGATCGGCAGGTCTCACGGGACGAGCAGTTTCGCGCCGATGCACTCGCACACCTCGACAGCCTCTACGGCACCGCGTTGCGGCTCGCAGGCGATCGCGAGACCGCCCAAGACCTCGTGCAAGAGACCTATCTGAGAGCATTCCAGGCTGTGTCGCGCTTCGAGCCCGGCACGAACCTCAAGGCGTGGCTCTTCACGATCCTGCACAACGCACATCGCAACCTCCGCCGGAGCGCCGCCCGCAACCCCGTCGAGACTGCGAGCGATGTCGTCGAGCATGCAGAAGCCACCCGTATGGCCGACAACGATCCGGAACACCGGCTGCTCCGGGAGACGCTCGACGCGGACCTGCAGGAGGCACTCGATCGGCTCCCGGACGTCTTTCGGCAGGCGGTCTGGCTCCGCGACGTCGAGGAGCTGACCTACGCTGAGATTGCCGGCGTGATGGCGGTGCCTGTGGGCACCGTGATGTCCCGAATCGCCCGGGGGCGGCGGCTGCTGTACGAAACCCTGATGCGCCAGCGGGAGGCACGGCAGGGGGTGAACGGTGACAGGGTGAGGGGGTGACGGGGTGACAGGGTGAGGGGACCTGTAGGGCTCGGGGCGCGTCTTAACGAGTTGGAAAGGAATGATGTCGAAATGTCGCGAGATTGAGGAGCGCCTGGCCCCGTTTGTCGATGGGGAGTTGCCGTCGGACGCTCAGGCCGAGATCGAAGGCCACCTGGAGGAGTGCCCGCCTTGCCGAGACGCCGCGCGTGCGCAGGCCGGCTGCCGGGCGTTGCTGCGCTCCCGCGCCGCGCGCCTCCGGTCGGCGGCGCCCGACGAGCTCGTGACCCGCTGTTCGGCGTTGACGTGTGGATCGGCGGCCGTGCGTCGACGGCTGTGGATTCCGACGACCTTGGCCGCGAGCTTGCTGTTCGCGCTGGGCGGCGTGGCGCTCTACGGACTGACCGGTGTCTCGGGCCGGGTTCTCGCCGCGCAGCTCGCACTCGACCATGTCAAGTGCCGCACGTTCTCAGGCGAATCATCGGAAGATGCGGAGGCGCCCGCCGATGCGTCCGCACGCTTTGCGCGCACCTACGGTTGGCATGTTGCCGTGCCGGCGGCGCCGCCGGGCGGAGAGTCGCGATTTATTTGCTTACGGCGCTGCCTGTATATGCGCGGGCAGCTGGCGCACGCGATATACAACATCGACGATCGCGATGTGTCACTCTTCGTGCTGCCGGGTGCCGACTCGCCGTCCGCGAATCTCTCCATCCTGGGACAGCGTGCGCGCACCTGGTCGGACGGACACCGCACGTACGCGCTCGTTGCCGATCTGCCGCCGGATACGGTGGCTCGACTCAAACGATACTTCGAGGCGAGGCTGGTGCGGGCGCGCCATGAAGCAGCGGTCCGTTTCTGAGTCGAGAAGGCGTCGGTCTGGGAACGAACACGGCGCGTTCGGCGAACGTGCCCTACGATGGTGGAATGGAGGGACGCCTCGCCCAGGCGTCTGTCACATCTGAGGTTGACCATGAAGAAGCGTTGGATGATTGCGGCGCTCGGCGCCCTGGGACTGGGGTTGGCGGCGGTACCCTTCTTGCCGCTTGGCGGCAGCAGTGACACGACGGCCAGATCGACCGCGGCGTTGCCGGCGGTGTGCAACGCGGAGCCAAAGCCGGCCCAGCTGGACTTCACGCTCCCGGACATCGATGGCAAGCGTGTCACGTTGGCCGACTACCGCGGTCAGGTCCTGGCCATCAACTTCTGGGCGACGTGGTGCGGGCCCTGCCGACACGAGATCCCCATCTTCGTCGAGCTCCAGGAACGCTATCGTGACAAAGATTTCACCTTTGTCGGCATCTCGGTTCAGGACGATAGCATGGAGCCGATCAAGGCCTTCGCGAAGGAATACGAGATGAACTACCCCGTGCTCCAGGGCACCGGCGATGCTGAGTTGGAGCGCGCGTATGGCCCGCTCTACGGTATTCCAGTCACGGTGCTGCTCGCGCGGGATGGCACGGTCTGCAAGCGATTCATGGGCTTTCCGGGTGAGAAGCCGTTCCAGCAGGTGATCGAGGCACTCTTGTGATGGAACCAGCCGAGGGCAGAGCCCCTGGGCTTGGTTGGTGCTATGATGAACAGGCGATGCTGAAGGGGTTTACTCACGCGCGTCTGGCCTGCGGGTGCCGTATTACGTTTCGCGAGGGCGTCGAGGGCAGTCCCGTCGTTGTCGTCGTCGATGAACGTTCCCCGCAGTGTCCGTCCACGCTCCACGTCACCGGCCTGCCGCTGTACGATTTTCGCGAGTCGCTTCGTCCCTCCACGCGCATCAATCCCACAGGCGAAGAAGAATACGAAGAAGAGGGTTAGGGCCTGTCCCCTTTTCCTACCGCTCGTCGGTTGTGTGCTCCGGGAGCGCCTTGTCGACGGCCGGCCGGTGCGGCAGGTCTGCGATGGCGCGCGCGGTTGCGTAGATCGTTCGCACGATCTTTTCCATCTTCGTATAGTCAATCTTGTCGGCCGAGTCGCCGACGTCGTGATAGTCCTCGTGGAGACCGCTGAAGTAGAAGATCACGGGGATGTCGTGCTTGGCGTAGTTGTAGTGATCGCTCCGGTAGAAGAAACGCTCGCGATCGCCACGTGCATCGTACTTGTAGTCGAACGACAGGTTGAAGAGCCCTGCGTTGACGCGCCGGCTGAGCCGCTCGAGCTCACTGCTCATCAGCGTCGAGCCGATCACGTAGGTGGAGTCGGGCCCCGTCAGGTGTTTGTTGGCGGGGTGCGTGTCGCCCGGCTTGCGACTGCGGCCAATCATGTCGACGTTCAGCTGCGCAACGATCTGCTCGAGCGGCACCGTCGGGAAACGGGTGAAGTAGTCGGAGCCCCAGAGACCGCGCTCTTCACCCGTATGCCACGTGAAGAGCATGGATCGCTTCGGTCGCGGAGCAGTCGCGAATACCTCTGCCATCGATAGCAACGCCACCGTGCCGGAGCCGTCATCGTCAGCACCGTTGTAAATGATGTCGCCCGAGCCGGTGCCGACGCCCACGTGATCGTAGTGGGCGCCGAGCGCGACGTACTCCTGTCTCAGCGCTGGGTCGCTTCCTTCCACCACGGCCACCACGTTCTGCGTTCGTGCGGGGCGGCTCGTCAGCGCGACGGTGATGCTCAAGATCTTGTGCGCGTCGAGCGCGAACGGCTTCTCGGGCTTTCGGGAGATGGCGCCAGCGAGCACCTCTTCGGCTGTCGCTTCTTCACCATCGAACAACGCGCCCAACAAGCCCGGCGACGCCGTAATCGACGGGATATCGTCCGGTTGTTCGCTCGGGAGCTTCTCGACGACATACGTCGATTCATCGGCCTTCCGGCGCCAGGAGGTCAGCGTCCGATAGGATGGGAGATAGACCACGCCAACGCCGCCAAGGCGCTCGGCGGCGCTCATGGGATCGTCCCAGTCGACGCCTTGCTTGCCTTTGAGGTCGGCACGCCTGACGCCGCTCGGCATCGACTCGTGTGCGACGATGATCTTTCCCTTGATGTCGCGGCCGGCGTACGGGTCGAGCCCCCGCTCCTTGATCATGTAGCCGTGGCCGACGTAAACGAGGGGGCCGGACGCCTGGCCCGACGTGCCGCCCGCGAGGAAATCGTCATCGTAGGTGAAGGCGCGGTCTCCAAGCGCCACACGCGATCTATCGCGATCAACACGGTGCTCGACGAGGGCGATACGCTGAAAGTAACTGCCTTCGTCACCAGCGGGCCTGGCACCCCAACGCGAGAGGTGCGAGGCGATGTAAAGGGCGGCCGTATCGAGGCCGCGCGAGGGCGTGTTTCGTCCTTGGAGCTCGTCAGCCGCGATGAATGCCAGGTAGCTGCGCAGATCCGCGGCAGTGATTTGCTCGAGCCCGGGATACGTCGTTGACGGGCGTGCCCGGGACTGCCCTGTACCGAGGAGCAGCGCGGCCGCGACCACTACGAGGAGGGACTGCATGACATGGTGACGAGATGGCATCTTGTCACCCAGATACGCCTGACCTGGGTCGTTCCGTTGCATCGCTGCGCACACGGATCTCGGCGACGAGCGGCAGGTGATCCGACGCCACCAGCGCCAGCCGTGTGCGTATCAGCTCCACATCGAGCACTTCGATGGCGCCATCGTAGTAGATGTGATCCAGGTGTACGAGCGGAAACAGGCCGGGGTAGGTGCGCCTCCGGCGCAGAAAGGCGTAGATGTCGACTCCCTGAAACAAGCGAGACAGTGTTGCCGTGGCAAGGCCGCGAAGCCACTCGTTGAAATCACCCAGCACGAGCTTGGGGCCCGAGACGCGCTGATCGTTCACGAACGTGGCGAGTCGTCTGGCTTGATATCGGCGCTCCAGGACCGACGTGCCAAGGTGAACGTTGTAGAAGTGGAGCAGCGGGCCATCGACTGAAATGTCTGCCCGCTGGCAGCAGCGAGGCTCGCGGTGTTGATGCCAGGAGAGGTCGTACTGTGTGTGATGCTGAATCGGGAACCGGCTCAGGACGGCATTCCCAAAGAGATGCCCCCGGCGTCTTCGCGTCGAGGCCATGACCCAGCCCATGCCCAGTGCCGCGCCGAGCCAGGCTGCGTGTCCCTCGTGCGACGCGCTCGCGCCGATGACCTCTTGCAGGGCCATCACGTCGGCGCGCGTGCTCTGGAGCACCTCCGCAATGCGCTCAGGGCTCGTGCGCCGATCGAGGCCGCAGCAGCGGTGGATGTTGTACGTCGCGATGCGCAGGCGAGCCACAGCGTGATCAGGGGCGAGGCGCCAGCGGCGGGGCGTGACAGGGTGACAAGGTGATGGGGTGACACGGTGACTGGGTTGTCGGGGGTGTGCGTTAGGGGCGCCCATGCATCCGACCGTAGCCGAAGGCCCTTTCTACGCACCGCGAACGGCCCCTTCACCTGGTCACCCCCTCACCGTGTCACCTTGTCACCCCTCCGCACCTTGCCACCTTCGTCCGTTCCTATTCGAAATCGAAGTCCCGCTCGGGGCGCGTCACAGGTTCCTTCTGCGCCTGGCGAAGGGCTTCTTCGAACCGGCGTGAGAGGGCATCCCCCTTCGTCCGCTCTGTTTCGAGCGACCGTTGAAACGCTGCTTCGCGACGCGCAGCCTCTTCCTTGAGGATCCGCTGAGCGTGATCGAGCTCGGGTCTGTCGCCGCGCTCCGGCACGACGTGACCAACGACGCGCTTGAGATTGGCGTCGATCGTGAGCGTCGCCCCGCAACACGGACACTCGGAGGTGAATTCCGACGCGAGTGGAGCCATACGCGTTCTACCCATCAGGTACGGCCCATCCGTACCTCCCTCGATCATACAGGTTACGTGAAGATCCGAGGAATGGGCGTCCAGGCGTCGCGACCGGCGTAGTCCACCGGCTTCTGGCCCGGACAAGCCTCGATGAAGGCCAAGTAGGCGCGCCGGAGGCGATCAATCCGCCTATCAGACGAGCGAATCGCCCGGTGTGGGAGATTGATGAGCGCCCGCTCTACCTTCCAGACGTTGGTCGTGGCAAACCGCCAGTCGTATTGGCCCAAGGAGCGGAGATCGAGGAGGCCATACCCGGTGATCCGGCCTGTCTTGTCGACGTACGGATCCACGTAGCTCAAGGCCAGCTGGCGTGCCGTGCGGAAGACGGGTCGCCGGCCGTGCAGACCAGGATCTCGCGAGCGGGCGATGGAGCCCCAGCCGGTTCGCGCCCGATAAACAAACAACACATGGTCGAGCTTGTCAATTGACTCGAGGCTCATCAGCAGCGGTGGAACGCCGCGCTGTTCGAGAACGACGGCGGCAAACAATGCAGCCTCGAGACAATGGACGCGCCTGGCGCGCACAACACCTCGGAAGCTCTGCTGTGTCTCGCCGTTGAGCTCTGTGTTATAGCTGAGGCCGTTGAGGAACTGCTGCACGCGGCGGGGCGTGCCCAGGAGCCGGATGAGATGGCGCTCGGCGCGCGTGAATCGCGCCAGCGGTGGCGGCGCGAGCGGAATCTCCCTGGAGGATCGACGTTTCCTCACGATACTGGTATACTCCCCCCAAGAACCTTCGACTTGGCCCCAGTGGGAGTTGTCATTATTCTCGCCCGCACTGCGCATCAGGTTGCAATCCCCAGCATGTGGTCCCGGTCGGGCGCGCGGCCGTGGCCACGAGACGATAACTCGCGCACGTGAAGCAGGATCGGATCCGATGGCTCAAAGACTGTATGTGGGGAACCTACCGTACGGCACAACCGACGAAGAGCTGAGCGCCCTGTTCAGTCGTGCAGGCATGGTCGAAAACGTCCAGGTGATGCGCGACCTTGCCACAGGGCGTGCGCGAGGCTTTGCGTTCGTGCAGATGGCCTCTGCCGAAGATGCGCAACGCGCTATCTCCGAGTTCCACGAATATCAGCTCGACGGGCGTGCGCTGGTCGTCAACGAAGCTCGGCCAAAGCCGGCGCACAACGGCCCGCGAGGTGGTTGGGGGGACGGCGAGATGTCGCGCGGTGGCCGCCGGGAGCCTCGCTGGTAGACCTCGGACACGCGAGCCGCTACACGGCGTTGCAGCCGGGCTGGCGACGACACCGCGGTTGCTCACTTTGAGCACGCCACGGGCGGAGTCGACGCTGGAGCGATCAGACGATCCAGCCGTCCCTCAGATTGACGACGCGATCGCCGTACGAGGCGTTCGTCTCCGAGTGCGTGACCTGCACGATGGTTGTGCCCGCCGAGTTGAGGCGCTTGAAGAGCTCCATGATCTCCCGGCCCTGATCGGAGTGGAGATTCCCGGTCGGCTCGTCGGCGAGGATCAGCTTTGGATTCGCGATCACCGCACGTGCCACGGCGACGAGCTGCTGCTGGCCACCGGACAGTTGGTTTGGAAAGAGGTCCTTCTTCCCGACAATCTGGAACCGGTCCAGCGTATCGCAGACGATGGAGTCGCGCTCGCCTTTCTTGACGTTCCGATAGGAGAGCGGCAGCTCGAGGTTCTCGTACACCGTCAGGTGATCCAGCAGATGGTAGCTCTGGAACACGAAGCCGATGTACGCCTTGTGCAGCTCGGCGCGCTCCTTCTTGCTCAGGGCGTGGACCGGGTGGCCAACGAACCAGTAGTCGCCGCTCCAATCGCTGTCGTGCATGCCGAGGATGTGCAACAGGGTCGACTTGCCTGCGCCCGACGGTCCCATGACGGAGACGAACTCGCCCTCGCGGATATCGACCGTGATGCGTCGCAGGACGTAGGTACGACCAGGGCCATGCTGGAAGTATTTCTCGATGTGCTGGAGCGTAATGAGCGCGCCCGGCGTTTGCTCCGACGACAGGGTGTCGACCGGAGCAGGGCGTGAACGGCCAAACATAGATGTATCCTCTCTCTCGCGATTCATCCGCGTGGCAAGGCGGCTCACCCGCGGGTGGGGCGGCCCGCGGCGTCGTGGCAACCGTGCCACAATGACGCATGGTACCAGGTTCCTGCTGGATTGGCACGTCCGGCTACAACTACCCGGAGTGGAAGGGAACGTTCTATCCTGGCGACTTGCCGGCATCGAAGATGCTCGCCTACTACGCGGCGCGCCTCCCGACCGTCGAGATCAATTACAGCTTCTATCGCTTGCCCAGTGCCCGCATCCTCGCCGGCTGGGCAGAGCGGGTGCCCGAGCGCTTCCGGTTCACGCTGAAGGCACCGCGGCGCATCACCCATGACCAGCGGCTCAAGGACTGCGCCAGCTTGGTGGAGGCGTTTTGTGGAGCCGCCGCGACCCTCGGCCCGAGGCTGGGGATTCTGCTGTTCCAGCTGCCGCCAAGCCTCAGGTGTGACCTGGATCTCTTCGACGCGTTCCTGGACACGCTGCCGCCGGGTGTGCGGGCGGCGTTCGAGTTTCGGCACGAGTCGTGGCTCGATGAGAACGTGTACGCGCGATTGCGGGGACGCAACCTCGCGCTGTGCATCGCGGACAGCGAGACACGACACACGCCCATCGTCTCCACGGCGGACTATGGATACCTCCGGCTCCGCGATGAAGGCTACGCGCCGGCCGACCTCGCGCGCTGGGCGTCTGTCGTCGAGGGTTCCGCGGCGACGTGGCGCGAAACGTACGTCTACTTCAAGCACGAAGAGGCCGGCAAGGGGCCGGAGTTCGCCGGCGAGCTGATGCGCATCCTGAGCGAGCTCAGCGCGCGCGCGTAGCGCAGGCCTTGAGGCCTGCCAACATGTGTGTGGTCGGCGGGCTTTCTCCTCGCGGAGGTGGGTAGGCCTCAAGGCCTGCGCTACGGACGCGCGCTTCGCGTGTGGAAATCGGCCCACTCGACGATCGCTTGTTCCGCCCAATAGCCGTCGTGATCCGTCGTGGTCTCGCTGAGGAACGCGCAGTGCCCGCCGTGTGGCGTGAGGAGGCACGTGATCCACGGATTGCCCGAGATCGCCGGATCGCGAAACTGATCGACGGGCACGAACGGATCATCGGCAGCGGAGATGATCAAGGTCGGCACCCGAGCGCGTGCGATGACGCGTAGAGCACTCGCACGATGATAGTAGTCCGCGGCGTTTCGAAAGCCGTGGTGTGGCGCGGTGTACTGGTCGTCGAACCCGCGAATCGTCCGAATGTGCTGGAGCGGGCGCGCGTCGTACAGATCCGGAAAGAGCCGCGCCTTTCGACGCAGCCGCGTCTTCAACTTCCGCATGAAATTCCACTCGTACACTGCGTTCTCGCGGCGCTCGAGCGCCTCCACGCATGTCGCGAGATCCATCGTCGGTGACACGGCGCAGACGGCGCGCAACGCTGTCGGCGGCCGAGCGCCGTAGTCGCCGGCCAGCTTGAGGGCGAGGTTTCCGCCGAGTGAGTAGCCGGCAACGACGAACGCCGAGATCCCGTCACGCGCCATCAACTCGTCGATGACAAAGCTGGCATCAGCGGTCAGACCGGAGTGATAGAGCCCGCGCGAGAGCGCCTCGGTGCCACCGCAGTTGCGCTGGTTCAAGCGCACGACGTTGAAGCCGCGCGCGAATGCCTTGTCAGCCATGCCGCACATGTAGTGTGCAGAGCTCGAGCCTTCGAGACCGTGCAGGGCAACCAGGGTGGGGTGTACCGCACGGTCGATCTGCCAGTGACAGTGCGCCAGGACCCGAGCGTCCGGTGCAACATCGAAGTACCGCACCTCCGCTGGTGGCAAGCTTGGGAGACGTCGCCGGCGCGCCCAGACGTAGACCGTCATCCAGTGCCCGCCCCTCCAGCGCACGGAGGGGACGTAGACGGGAAGCTGGCACGAGGGACGCGGCGGCAGACGATCGGGCGACGCGTTCATAGGCGACCGATCATCGTATCAGGGTCAGATTCCGCACCTGGCGGAGGTCATAGACGTGAAAGCGCTCGTTGCGGTACACCGCAGGGAGCTCCAGCTTCCGATCGACGATGAGGTAGTCGAGATCGTAGCGGCGCGCAAGGCGCAAGAATGCCGTCTCATCGAACGAGGCAAAGCGTCGGGTCGCGATCATGCGCTCATCGACACGCACCGCGACGTTGCGAGCGTACAGCGCCACTGCGGTGTCCTTGACCACCTCCAGTAGCACATCACGCTCTGCCGTGAGCCGCACGCTCGCGCCGTACTTCCACGCATGGTCGGGATCGGCCAGCAGATGCGCGTTGCCCGCCGTGTGTGTGCGGAGCCAGAGACCCGCGTCGAGCCACGGACCAGGCTCCAGGTCCACCTGGGCGAAGCGTCGATCCGGAAACTCGATGTTCAAGATGTACAGGCCGCGTGCCATCGAGGCGAGGAGCACGGCTGTGAACAGGAGCCGCGGACGGCTACGCCGCATACCCTCCGCCAGCCACCACACGAGGTAAAGCGTGGCGAGGAAATCCACCATCCAGAGCACGCGCGACACCTGGAGCTGCACGGCGAACGCGAGACGCGCTGCAATGAAGGGCAGCGACAAGAGAAAGATGACGACGAGCGCAAGGCAGCCCATCACGAGGCCTGACTCTGCGGCGTGGGTGAGCCCACGCCGCAGACGGATCCGCCAGATGAGCACGACCAACAGGACGCAACCCGCGTGTAGGGCCCAGACTTCGGGCGGCCAGCGGGTGGGGAAGATGTAGTCCTTGCCGGCAACAGCCGCTTCCCATGCTGCATCGAACGGCGTCAGCCTGCGAGCGAGCGGCCCAGCAGCCAGGGCCCACATCGCACCGGCGATGCACACGATGCCAACCACGGCAAGTGGCCGCCGCAGCTGTGGCTCGTTGATCCACAGCATCACGAATAGCCAGACTGCGAACCAGAGGCCGGTGGTGGGATGGATCAGGCCCGCCGCCACGACCAGCACGAGGGGAAAAAGAAGGAAAAAGGGGACAGGCCCCTTTTCGGGACTTGATCCAACCGAAAAGGGGCCTGTCCGCTTTTTCCTTGCCGCGACGGCAAGGGCGGCAATCCCGACGGCAAACGCCAGAATCCGAGGGTGCCAGTAGCCTTCCAGCGTATTGACGCCCGTCTCCGCGATACGGTGCCGCAGCGTCAGCGCCGCGCCAAAGACTGCGATGCTCCATCCAGACACCAGAAACGGACGGGCAAAAGCCATCGCTGCCGCGAGCAACAGCGCTAGCGTCAGCACGTAACCAATCAGCATCACGATGGGCAGGGATGCGTGCGTGATCCGCACGACGGACGCGAGCAGTTGATCGGAGAGGATCAGCGTGCTCTGCGCGTCGAGCAGTATCGAGTCGCGTGGGAAGAGCGTTGGATCCAGAGCGCGCAGCACCGAAGGCAGGTAGAACAACTGATCGGACAAACCGTAGCGGTACCCGGCTGAGTTGGCAGTCGCGAGCACGATGAAGCCAAGGAGCGCCGCGATCCAGACACCAACGAGACGCATAGAAAGGGGTGGGGGGTGTGACAAGGTGACAAGGCGACCGGGTGACAAGGTGACAAGGTGACCGGGTGACAAGGTGACTGGGTTGTTCGAACGCAGATGGCGGCGTTTTAGCCTTGCGTTGCACGAGCTGGCAAGGTCCTTGGCTGCTTACCCCGATGACCGAGTCACCCCCGTCACTCTTTCACCCCGTCACCCTTTCACCCTGTCACCCCTCACCTCAAAAGGTTACCTTCGGCGCCTGCTGTGCCTCTTTTGGAGCCTCGAAGTACGGATACTCTTCGAACCCAAAGACGCGGGCGGTCATATTCGCCGGGAACCTGCGGCGCAGCTGGTTGTAGGCGGTGACCTGCTCGTTGTAACGCCCCCGCGCCACCGCAATGCGGTTCTCTGTGCCGGAGAGCTCGTCCATCAGCCGCATGAACGTTTGATCGGACTTGAGCTGCGGATAGTTCTCGACGATGACGAGCAGGCGGGACAAGGCGGAGCTCTGCTCGTTGGCGGCGGCAATCGTCTCGCTCGGCGTCTGCGCACCCGCCAGCTTCGCGCGTGAGTCGGCAATGGCTTGCAGCACCGACTTCTCCTGTGCGGCGAAGCCCTTCACCGTCTCCACGAGATTCGGGATGAGATCGTTCCGGCGCTGAAGTTGGTTCTGCACCTCCCCCCAGGCGCCCTTGATGGCTTCCTGTTCCGACACGAACCGGTTGTACGAGCAGCCCGCGAGGCCCATCATCACGACGCTGACGAGCACGACCGCCATCGTCTGTTTCAACGTGTGCATATCATTCTCCCTCGTCCAGACAAGAACGGACGATCACCAGCGGGCGCCACCACCGCCGCCGCCGCTGCCGCCGCCGCCAAAGCCCCCAAAGCCGCCGCCACCGCCAAAGCCTCCGCCGCCAAAGCCGCCGCCCATTCCTCCCCAGCTCCCGCCGCCGAAGCCGCCGGGCCATCCGCTCCATGGTCCAGAGCGGTGGCCACCGTAATAGCGGCGTCGCCCTGAGAGCCCTCGCGTGAGGCCGTTCAGCAAGAACAGCAGGAAAAAGACGAGAGGGAACCATGGGATTCGCGTTCCCCCAGCGGTAGGCAGTGGCTTCGCGCGCGGCTTGCGGTCAACGTCGACCTTGCGCTCTTCGGAGATGCGATCGATGTAGCGTTCCACGCCAGCCACGAGGCCGGCGCCGTACGCACCGTGTTTGAAGTGCGGCAGCATGTACTGGCGGGCGGTCTCGCCGGCAAAGCCGTCGGTAATTGCGCCCTCGAGCCCGTAGCCCACCTCGGTCCAGACCTCCCTGTCTTCTACGGCGAGGACCAGCAGCAGCCCGTTGTCTTGCTCTTTGTCGCCAATGCCGCGGCCATGGTTCTCGAACAGCTCGACCGCAAGCTCACGGATATCGGCGAATCTCGGCGTGGCCGTGCGAACGGTGGCTACGATGATGACGTCACCGGTGGCTTCCTGTACCGAGCGGCTGAGCCGGTCGAGCTCGCCGGCGCTCGCGGCGTCGATGACATGCGCGAAGTCGTTGACCGGCTCCGTGAGCAGCGGTAGGGGAGAAGCGGTGTCATCGGCCTGCGCGCCGGACACGCCCCTGGCCGCGAGCATGCTGGTCAGCTGCAGCAGAACGGCCAGCGCCAACAACAGCCCGCGGCTCCGCCCCCGTGACGGGGTCGAGGACCGGGTCGAGGACGGGGTCGAGGAAGCGGTCGCCGGCGCGCCGGGCGTTACCGACTGTGTGCGATTGACCATGAGTCGACAAAGCGGGTCAGCGCTTGCATGAGATCGAGATAGGGCGGGAACAACCGAACCGCCTCGTCCGGCGCAAGCTGAGGAACGCGTTCGAGCGCGAGCACACGCCCCGCGACCGATGCAGACAGGCCGGTCATCGCTTCGAGATGACCGGCGAGCGCCTCCGGCTCCGACGTCTCCAGACCGCCGAGCCGTGCCAGTGTCCCCAACAGCTTCGCAAACGGCGAAGCAGAGGCCACCAACAGCCTGGCTACCTGTTCGGCCTCGCCGCCAGTCTCGAGGAAGCCCTCGCGGAGGTGGATTGCGTGCCCCCTCACCTCCACTTCAGACGCTCGCCGGAGGTCGTCTGGAAGGACGGCGAGGCCGACGAATGGATCGCGGCCGGACACCACCACGTGATTGGCGATGATGTCGCCGTACTCCACGGGAAAGACATCGAGCGCCCGGTGGAACTCGATCGCCGGCAGCAGGAAAGGCATGGCGAGGTTCCGTGCCCGCCACGTGTGTGCCCGGTCGGCGCACGCGGCAAGGTCGCCGTACTCGAGGCTGTCGACGAGCGCGAGGGTTTCGACCGGCTGCGGCGGCGGCGTGGAGGCAGGGTCACCGGTGTGAGCATGCGCACCGTGCACGAGCAGGACCTGGAGCCTCGGACCAAAGATATTGGCGAGATCGGCGGCCAAGACGTCCACAGCGCGGCGCACCGTTGGGTGCAGCGAGGATAGAGACATCACCTCATTGTACTGGACGCCGCTCACCCCAGCCGTTTCTCGCTGTGAACCACGGCAGGCGCCGCCCGTATTCTCGAATGGAAGTCCGACATCGAGGTGGGGCGTGTGGAGGGAGGAGGAGAGCTGAGCATGGGCCACTTTGTGAGCCTAGTGAGCGCTGGGCGGCAACGAGACGGCCGTAAAAGGCGGGGCGGGGGGACGGTAAGCAGACTCACGGCTACTGCCCTGGCCGTCGTCCTTGCCGCGCCGGGCGTTGCGTCTGGCCAGGAGCTCCCCGAGCGGAAGCCGCAAGCACTCAAGCGGGTTGAAATTCTGCGAGATCGGGGCGCGGCGCAGGATGCCCAACGCACCCGCGAGCAGCTCCAGGACTTGCTGGGGCGATTGCCACCCTCGGTCTCGCAGGTGCTCAATGCGGATCCCACGCTGCTGGCCAATACGGAGTACCTGTCGCCGTATCCCGAGCTCGGCTCCTTCCTGGAACAGCATCCCGAAGTGTCGCGGGACCTCCGTTTCTTCGTGGGGGACGCCGAGTCGATCTGGCGCAGTCAGGATCCGCGGGCGGCGATGCAGCGATTCTGGGAGAGCATGTTCGGGGTTCTCATCCCGTTCGGCATCTTCTTGGTCGTCGCCGGTGGCATCCTCTGGATCCTCAAGACGGCGCTCGACCACCGGCGCTGGCGCCAGGTCGTGGACCGCCAGACGGAGCTGCGCAACAAGCTGCTCGATCGCTTCGCGTCGCACGAGGATCTGATGGCGCTCATGCGACGCTGCTTGCGGACGTGCGCACCGCTGTCATCGGCTGGTTTGCGCGCTTCGACCCGGCGAGCATCCGGCTGGCGCTGATTGCCTGCGTGTCGGCCGCATTGCTAATTCCTCTCGCGGTCTACCTCGCCATTTCCGAGAAGTAAAAAGGAACCGGGCGCCTTCCGCCTGAATAGGCACCCGTTTCACCACGAAGAGCACGAAGAACACGAAGAATACAAGAAATCCTTCCTTCGTGATCTTCGTGTCCTTCGTGGTGAAAACCTTCGTGGTGGTTCCTTTTTCGCCCCGACTCGGCCAGAATCGGGTCATGCTTCTGCGCGAGCTGCATGTTGGCTGCTTCGGGGGCGGAACTGGCCTGCCCAGCCTGCTTGGCGGTCTCAAGCGCAATCCCTGGCTGCGCGTCAGCGCTATCGTCACCACGTTCGACAGCGGCGGCAGCTCGGGTGTCCTCAGAGACGAGCTCGGCGTGCTGCCGCCGGGCGACGTGCTGAGGTGCGCCCTGGCGCTCGCACGCAACGAACCGGAAGCACGGCGCGTCCTCCTGTCTCGGTTGCCGACGCTCGAGCACGAACGTCTCGGGGGGCACACCGGCGGCAACCTGCTGCTGTCGATGATGGAGCAGTACAGTGGAGACTTCCTCGCAGCAGTCGACGGTCTACGCACGGTGCTGGGCTGCAAGGGGCGGGTGTGGCCTGTCAGCACGGATCGCGCGAGCATTTGTGCGGAATACACCGATGGAACGATCACCTCCGGGGAGGTCGAGGTAGACGAGGGGCAGGCGCGCGGTCGCTATGTCAAGCGCGTGTGGCTCGACCCGGCCGTTCGTCTTCATCGGGATACGGAGAAGGCGATCGGCGAGCTCGACGCCGCGATCATCGGGCCCGGGAGCTTCTACACGAGCCTGATGCCGACACTCCTCGTGCGCGGCGTGCGCGAAGCGCTGGCAGCGCGTCGGACGCCGCTCATCCTGGTGGCGAACCTGCTCACCGAGGGCAGCGGGATGCGCGGCTTTAGCGCGGGTGAGGCCGTCGCGCGTCTTGCCGACGTCTTGGGTCGCCCAATCGACGCGGTCATCTTCAACTCGGCTCGTCCGTCACCAGACGTGCTCGCACGCTATGCGGCCGAGCACAAAGAACCACTGCTCCTTGGGGATGTCCCTGCGGGCTGCGAAGTGGTGGAAGGCGCCTTCTGGACGAGGGGCATTGCCCGCCACGAGCGTCGCCGGCTGGCGTACGCGGTCTGGACGGTGCTCGGCCGCCGCCTCCTTTCGTAAGCGAAGGAGCGGACGGGCCGATTCAAGTCCGGCTCGCCAGCTCAGGGGTTCGAGCTGCTTCACGCCCAGTTTCCCAGCAAGGGCAGCTGACTAGCTGCATAAATCGTTTCAAGTATCGTTTCACTCAGGACGCGATATGTCGCTATGTGGCGCACGAAACCGCCACACGGCCGCTGTACAATCGTTTCATGACCAGCAACGTGTCACGCGAGCTGAGCCGCGGCGTTCTCCACGCATCCGACCTCCGAGAGCGGCTCGGTGTCTCGCCGGCAACGCTCATGCGCATGGTACGGGACGCTGGGCCCGACGTTATGCGAATCGGGCGCGGCCGTGCGACGCAGTATGCGTTGCGGCAAGCGTGGCCAAACCTCGACGGTTCGCGTTTTCCGCTTGTTCGAGTCACCGAAAACGGGACTGCTGTCTCAGCAGGCGAAGTCACTACATTGGTGGCACGTCAGTCGGTCTGGATGCCCGCCGGCACGGTTTCGAACGGGCTTCCGATAGAGCTCGTTGACCAGCGCCCGTCGGGATTCTTAGGCCGACACTTTGCTGCCATTCACGCCGACCTCCGGCTACCGCCGCGATTGGCCGATTGGTCTGATCACCACATTCTGAGCGCGATGTCCCGGCGCGGAGAGGATTGGCCTGGCAACCTTATCGTTGGCGATGAATCGTTTGCCCGATGGCAAGCACTCGAGAGTGTTCCCAGAACCCGCAATGATTACCCAGCGCTCGCTGAAGCGACGATCGCGGGTCACCCTCCCGGGTCATCAGCCGGTGGCGAGCGGCCAAAATTCGGCGTGCTCGTTGACGGACGGCACATGCTCGTCAAGTTTGCTGCGCGAGGAGGGGCGGCCGATAGAGTCGCGAGGCGCTGGTGTGATCTGCTCATCCTCGAAGCACTCGCACTCCTCGTCGTGTGTTCACGCGGGATATCTGCCGCGCGTACGAACATCGTCGAGACCCCTTCCCACTGGTGCCTAGAGAGCGAGCGATTTGATCGCGTAGGGGTCCGCGGGCGTATTGCCGTTTTGAGTCTGGCGGCTATTCACGACGATCTAGCCGATGCATGGGCGCGGGCCGCCGTGTTACTCAGAGGTGCTGGGCGTCTCGCCGATGAAGGCGCTCGCCGACTTCGATGGCTCGATGCCTTCGGTGCCCTCATCGGAAATACCGATCGGCACCAGTACAACATCCTCTTCTTCACTGAAGG
>WHTT01000032.1 GCA_009377605.1 Luteitalea sp. | reverse complement strand
AAACACGAACTCCTGGACGGGCATTTCTGGGGTGGCAGTGGGGGGCGTCGGATTCATGAGCTGACCCACCCGCACACCGCGCAGGTTCTCGGTAACTGTCTGCTGCTGGCGCGTCGCCTCCGCACGCTCGTGAACGAGGCCGTAGACCATCTTTGGCGCGAGCCGATACGATCCGTCCGCGTTGCGCAGGAGATAGCTGCGACTCTGGAGCGTGGCCAGCACTCGGAAGAGCGACGACTCCGGGAAGCCACTCATGATGGCGATCTCGGAGAGGCTGAGCGCGGTGTCGGCGTCGGGGAAACATTCCAGCACGGTAAGCGCGCGCCCGATCGCCTTGGAGTAGTATTCGCCCCCGACAGTCTCGGTGTCGAGACCGGAAGGTCGCACCTTGGGACGCCGCCTGCGCACGACCGCCGTTGCCGTCGCGGCCGTGCTCTGCTTGGGCCGCTTGCTATGCATCAGGGCAACCAACGACGCGCATGCACGGAACGCTACAGGGATTCGGCACCGAAGTAAAGCGTTAAAGCGGCAATTATGAAAATTAACTCAGACAATTTTGACTGCTCGGTGATCTGCACGGCGCGTCCGCGTCGCCCGCCGGCCATGGCCGAGATTGCGTGAGGCGATCAGGGCCGCTCATCGGTAGATCGCGAACGCGTACAGGGTATCGCTCGCAGCCACCAGTACGTGTTGTCGTCCGTCGAGCATGTACGTGGTCGGGGCGTTCGAGACGTTGCCGATGCGCGAGTGCCACAGCGGCTTTCCGGTCTCGGCGTCATACGCCACGATGTTGCCGCCCGCGTCGCCCGAGAACACGAGCTTGCCGGCCGTCGTGAGGAGCCCACCACCGCCGCCACCGGACTCGCCCGGATAGGGGCGACGCCAGGCAACCTTACCGGTCGTTGGATGGATCGCCGTGAGGAAGTTGCCGGCCGATCCCACCCGCACTTCCTCTTTTCCGCCGAGCCCCATGGATCCCCGCGGATCGGGATCGGTCAGATAGAAGATCGCGTACGCATTCTTCTCTGCCACATAGAACAGGCCAGTGTCGGGCGAATACGCTGGCGGCTCCCAGTTGATCGTCCCACCCGACGGGGGCGACACGAGCGCGCCAGGTACGAGCGGATCCTTGTCGGGATTGCGGCGTAGCGAGCCACTCGCGTCGATGCGCTTGACCCAGTTGGTCGCGGAGCCGTACTTGGTCACGACGACCTTCTTTCCGGTGACGCGGTCGAGCGTGAAGAAATAGCCGTTTCGTGCGGCGGTTGACACGAGCTTGCGCGGCTTGCCGTCAACGACGGCGTCGATGAGGATTGGCGTTTGCGCGGAATCCCAGTCGTGCATGTCGTGCGGCGAGGTTTGGAAGTACCACGCCATCTTGCCCGTGTCGACATGTACGGCAATCAGCGAGCAGGAGAACAGATTGTCGCCTTCGCCCCGCCCCAGGGTGTAGGCCGGAATCGGGTTGCCCGTTCCGAAGATATAGAGCCTCGTCTCAGGATCGTAGACGCCCGGGAGCCACGGGTGGGCGCCGCCGTGCTGCGCCGCCTCGAGGCTCGGCCAGGTGTCGAGCCCGACATCGCCCTCCTTCATCGGTACTGTGTACAGTCGCCACTGGACTTCACCCGTGACCGGATCGTACGACTGCAGGTAACCCGGCGAGTCGAGGTCATTGCCCGTCCCGACCATCACATGGTTGTCGACGATGATGGGCGCCGACGTGGAGAAGTACTGCTGGTTGAAGTCCGCGGCGACCTTGTTCCAGCGCTCCTTCCCCGTCTTCGCGTCGAGCGAGATCAGATAGTTGTCGGGCGTGACCATGTAGAGGTAGTCGTTCCACATGCCGACGCCGCGGTTGGCGATAGGGGTGCTGCCCTTCGTTCGCCAGAAGTAATGCCAGCGCTCGCGCCCGTCGCGCGCGTCGAGCGCCCAGGCATTGTCGGGTGACGTGACATAGAGCGTGCCGTCCACCATCAGCGGCGTTCCCTTGACATTGGCTGGCACCGCCGGCAGGTCCGGCGGCCCTTCGCCGCCGATGATGACCGGTGCCCCACCGCCGCGGCCGAACCGGCCTCCGCCCTCGCCGGAGCCGGACGAGAGCCGTGCCACCCAGGCGAGCGACAGGTTCTTGACAGTGGTTCTATCGATCTCCGTCAGCGAGCTGTAGCGCTTGCCGGAATAGTCTCCTGAGTAAGTCGGCCACGACTCACCCAATGGTTTCGGCAGCTCGGACGGCCGAACGCCCTGTCCCTGGCCTGCGAGCGCGATGGGGAGGATCATCAACGAGATCGTAAGCAGCAGTCTCTTCAGTGTCATTTCAAGCTCGCGAGGTACGCCGTCACGTCGTGCATGTTCTTGTTCGTGTAGACCGCCAGCAGCGCTCGGTGGGCGTCCAGCGGATCGCTGATCGCGATCTTTGGAACATCGCCACTCCGGCGGAAGGTACGCTGGTGGCCATCGGCACGCGCAATGGTGATCAGGAAATCATCGATCCGCACGAGCTCCCCTTCGACCTGCTCGCCCGACGGCATCGTGATCGTGGCCGTCACGACCGCCCGGTCCGAGTCCTCCGAACCGGCCTCACCCGTGCCGGCGACGCCGCCGGAGACCCACAGGTTCTGCAGCGTCTTGGCATCGCTAATCCTCGTCCCGATACCTCGGAGGTCGCCGGTCGGCGAATGGCAACTGGCGCAGCGCGCGGCGAAGAGCTCCGCGCCAGCCTTCGCGTCGCCCACGAGCACGTTCAGGGGGACCGTCTCGCCTGGGGGCGGCCCGCCCTGGTTGCTGCCCTTCGCCTGCAAATCGTGGAGGAACGTCGCGACCGCTTTGATGTCGTCGGCGCTCATCGGGATCGGAGGCATCTGCGTGCCTGGGCGGCCGTTCTGAACGACCGGTTGAATCAGCTCGCCATCCTTGTCGTTCAAAACCAGCTGCGACCGAAGCAGGTTGACGCCGCCAAGCTGCCCGCCTCGCGCGTCCGCGCCATGACAGGCGGCGCACGCCCCGGCGTAGAGTGCCTTTCCACGCGCCACTATCGCCGGGTCCGCAGGCGGGCGCTGGTGCGCGGGGAACCGGGGGCGACGGCGGCGATCCGCGGCGCCCTGTGGCGTCGTTGCCGCCGGTGCCTGTCCGCCGTGCTCACCCTGCGACGGAGTCTGTACGGCTTGGGCCGGCTGAGGCGGCTTGGCTGGCGTCTGCGTCGGCTGCGCCTCTGTGGCCGGGGCCTGTGTGGCCGGCGCTTGTGTGGCCGGGGGCTGGGCCAGCACCTTGATGGACACCGAGATTGCGAGGCCTGCGATTGCCGCGGCCAGCACACCGTTCCCTACCCGCATACGTTTCGTCCTCTCATCTGCGAACCGCCGCGATCATCGGTCGAACTGGCAACGGGCGCAAGGCAGCTTCTCCTATTGACATTCGATAGGGCTATTTGGCAGACTCACGCTCGTACAGATCGTCGATAGTGGAAGTGGGCGATGCCATCCCACGAACGAGCCACACTGCTCCAAGGTACGCTGGACCTCTTGATCCTCAAGGCGCTCGCAGCCGGCGAGCTGCACGGTCTGGGTGTCTCGCGCCGCATCGCGCAGATCACGGACGGCACCTTCGTCGTGCAGCCCGGATCGCTGTTCCCGGCGCTGCATCGCCTCGAAGAAGCCGGTTGGCTCACGTCGACCTGGCAGCCGTCCGAGAACAATCGGCGCGCGAAGTACTATACGCTGACCCGTGCCGGGCGGCGGCAGTTGGGCGAAGAGACAGCCCAGTGGAACCGAGTCGCCTTCGCCATCGCGCGCGCGCTCGAATCGTAGCTCGAAAGCTCTGATGGCGGCGATGATCCGGCACGCTCCGCACGCGCGCCAGCGAGGCACGCGGACCGTTCCGGAGGCTCTCAGCCAATGCCGCCGTCGTTCCGAGGTGCTGGCGCTGAGCCGGTTGCTGGATTGTACTGAGGATTCGCTGGATCGATAGGGTTCGTGTCCGGGGTCTGGCGCGGCGTCTCTGCGCTCCTTACCCACGCCGTATAATCGGAGGCCCTGAAGTTGACCTTGACGCTCGGTGTGTGGAAGGTCTCACCGAACGGAGAATTGCCGAGATCGCCCTCCGGGAGCGCCAGCAGGCGCGCGGCTTCCGGATCGATCACCACCGGTCGTGGCGCCTTCAGCGGGTTGTATTCGTAGTTGGCAAAGAAGAAGAGGCGGTCGCGCTGAATGGGGCCACCCAAATTCCCATCCACCATCCACCATTCCTGATCCGGCTTCGTCTCTGCGAGGGGCGGGCGGGCGGCCCAGGCGTTGGGCCGGAGTAGCCCTATGGCCGAGCCGTGCAGCTGGTTCGAGCCCGATCGCGAGACGACATTGATCACGCCGCCGGCGGCGCGACCGAATTCGGCCGAGTAAGTGCCGGTGAGCACCTGCATCTCCTGCACGTTCTCCGGTGTCGTGATGACCAGCCGAATCTGGCGGTCCGTGCGCCGCTGTGAATTGTCCAGGCCATCCATCGACCAGGACATGCGGTTGTGGCCGCCGACGAGGAACTGCGTGGTGCCAAAGCCAGTGCTGGGAACGCCCTTCACGCCCGGGCCGATGAGGTGGAAGTTGTAGACGTTCCGCGACGTGATCGGCAATGTCTGCACCGCCTTCTCGTTGAGGACCTCGCCCGAGGCGCCCTGACCGGACAGCACCATCCCAGCGTCGGCCGTCACGGTAACGGTCTCCGTCGTCGCGCCCACCGCCAGCGTGAACGCGCCCTACCGTCGTGGTAGGGTCGCCTCGCCGAGGCGTCCGTGTCGGGTTCTCGATGGTTCTGGCTACCAGAATGCGTGCCGGTTGCGGAGCGCGCCGGCCTTTCGATCCACTATCATGGCGCTTCGAACGTAGCCACGCCGCCGACGCCTTCACCAAGGTTGAGGTTTGATGGCAAGGCGGAAGCTACGCGCTAGGAGACGTCATGACCATCCTTAGAGTGCTCGGACTACCACTACTACTCCTCCTTCCCGTCCCCATCGCTGCGCAGGAATTCCGGGCCACTATCGTTGGACGCGTCACGGACTCGTCTGGCGGCGTCATGCCGGGCGTCACGGTGACCGCCACGAACGTCGAGACCAGTGTCGCGACGGTTGCCATCAGCAATGAGTCGGGTGACTACATCATCCCCGCCTTGACGCCAGGCCTCTACCGAGTGGAGGCAGCGCTCGACGGGTTTCGGACGTACGTGCAGGAAGGCATTCGGTTGGAGATCCAAGCACGACCGACGATCGACATCGAGCTCGCGCCGGGGACGGTGACCGAAGACCTGACGGTCCGTGCCACGCCGCTGCTCGAGACCAGCAACGCCTCGCGGGGCGAGGTAATCACCGGCCGCGCCGTGAGCGATATGCCGCTCATCGGGCGCAACGTCCTCACGTTGGGTGCACTCGTGCCCGGCGTGCAGTTCACGCAACGGACCCAGGCGGGCACGTTCATGCGCACGAGCGCCCGATTCGACGGCATCAGCATTTCCGGTGGACAGGGGCGGTTCAACGAAGTGCTGCTCGACGGCGTTCCGAACACCGGCAGCGACGGCCTGACCCATTTCGTGCCTCCGGTGGACGCCACTCAAGAGTTCAAGGTCCAGACCAACAGCTTCGACGCCGAGTTCGGCCGCTTCACGGGCGGCGTCATCAACGCCACGACCAAGTCTGGAACCAATCAGCTCAGCGGCTCGCTCTACGAGTTCCACCGCAACTCCGCGCTGAATGCAACGGACTTCTTCGCCGATGACAAGCCCCAGTTCACCTACAACCTCTTCGGCGGCTCGCTCGGCGGTCCAGTCACCGTGCCTGGTCTCTACGAGGGACGCGGCCGGACCTTTTTCTTCGCGAGCTATGAAGGATCGCGTGAAGGTGTGTCCAGGGCATTCCTCTCGACCGTGCCAACGGAGCGGGAACGCCAGGGCGACTTCTCCGAAACGTTCGTCGAGCTGCCCAACGGCGAGGCTGCACCGGTCGTCGTCTACGACCCCGCTACCACACGGCAGGCCGGCGACACCTGGCTACGTGATCCGTTCCCGGGCAACCGCATCCCGCTCGAGAGGATGGATCCGGTCGCACGCGAGCTGATCAACCTATATCCGCAGCCCAACGCGCCCGGGGATCCAATCACCGGGGCCAACAACTATCGTCTCTCGTTCAAGGATCCCGTTCCGATCGACGGGTACGTGTTCCGGATTGATCACCGGCTCAACGATCGACATCAGTCTTCCGTGCGATATTCGCGGCGACACTTCCAGGTGAACGCTCAGGGCCCTTTCCAGAACGACGTGACCGGCACGCTGCGCGATTTCTACTCACCCGGCATATCGCTGGATCACACCTACACCGTGAACAAGACGATGTTCATGAACGCGCGGTACGGGTTCTCGCGGTTCACCGATGTTTCGGTGGCGGACTCGGTCGGCTCCGACCTGCTCGGCCTCGGCTTCCCCGCGTCGTTGGTCGATGCGCTTCCCGTGCAGGCCCTGCCGACAGTCGACATCGATGGGCTGACCCGCTTGAGCGACGTCAACAACAACAAGCGGAATTGGAACCGCGAAGCGGTTCATACGGCGCGTGGAAGCCTCACGAAGCTCTGGGGCCACCACACCTGGCGGCTCGGTGGCGAGGCGCGGATCATGATGTCGGAAAGCGATAATCGCGGCGGCGCAGGCGCCGGCTCGTACAGCTTCGATCAGGTCTTCACGCGCGGGCCCAATCCGCAGGCGGCCACTCAAATGGGCGGGCATCCGCTCGCGTCGTTTCTGCTGGGGCTTGGCTCCGGCGGCGAGGTCGCCAACAACGTGCTGGTCGACGAGCGCGCGCCGTACTATGCGTTCTACGCCCAGGACGACTGGCGGGTAACCTCGAAGCTCACGGTCAACCTCGGCCTGCGGTACGAGTGGGAAGGCGCATATACCTCCGCAACGAACGCGCTCAATCGTGGCTTCGCCTTCGACAGCGCCAGCCCGCTCGAGGCTGACGCACGCGCCGCGTACGCCGCCAATCCGATACCAGAGCTGCCGTTGGATCAGTTCCGCGTGCAGGGTGGATTGTCGTTCGCAGGTGTCGATGGTCACCCGCGTGGGCTCACCAACCTGGATCGCAATAACATCTCCCCGCGCGTCGGCTTCGCCTACGGCCTGACCCCTCGTACGGTGATCAGGGGCGGCTACGGACTGTTCTACGGCCCCACGACGCTGCTTGGCGAGACGAGGCACGGGTTTAGCGTCAGCACGCCATGGGTCACCAGCTTCGACGGCATGCTGACGCCGTCAACCACGCTCAGCAACCCGTTTCCAAACGGCCTCCAGCAATCGAGCGGCGCCGATCTCGGCTTGATGACGAATGTCGGCGACAGCGTCAGCTTCGTCAATCCTGACCGGACGAACCCTTACACGCATCAGTATCAGGTCAGCGTCCAACGCGAGCTGCCCTGGGAGACCTTGGTCGACGTGGCCTACACGGGCTCGCTCGGACGATCGCTCCCGGTCACGCGGGAGCTCAACGCCATTCCGGAACCGGTCCGCGCCCACGCACGGGAGGTCTTCGTGGGGACCGGCCGCAACATCCTGAACGATTCGGTGCCAAACCCTTTCGATGGGCTCATCACGTCGGGACCGTTGAGCGGTGCCACCACCACACGCGGACAGCTCCTTCGTCCCTATCCTCAATTCACGTCGGTGGAGATGTTCGATGACAGCATCGGCACCAGCCGCTACGACGCCTTTCAATTGAAGGTCTCGAGGCGATTCTCGGAGGCCTTCAGCCTGCTCGCCGCCTACACGGCATCGCGCCACACCGAGCGGACACGGTTCCTCAACGATACCGATCTCGAGCCGATCGAGGAGGCCAGCGCCTTCGACGTCCCACACCTCTTGACGGTGAGCACCACGTGGGAGCTGCCGTTCGGTCCAGGCCGCCGGTTCCTCGGCGACGCGAGCGGGCTCGCCGGCAAGATCTTGGAAGGCTATCAGCTCAACGTGATCTACTCGGCGGGGTCCGGGATCCCGCTGAACTTCTCCGGCGCGGAGCTCGTGGGTGATCCGAGCCTGCCGGCCAGCGACCGGACGATCGAGCGCTACTTCGATACAGGCGCGTTCCGTCAGCGTGAAACGCTGGAGCTCGTCGGGCTGGCTCGGACGACCGACGTCCGCGCGCCTGGCAAGAACAACGTCGATCTCTCGTTGTTCAAGACGACGTCAATTACCGCTGGTGTGCAGTTGCAGATCCGCGTGGAAGCCTTCAATGCCTTCAACCACCCGGAATTCTTGGAGCCAAACAGCTCCTTCGGCAACCCGAACTTCGGCCGCATCACGGCGCTCAATACCTTCACACGGCAGATCCAGTTCGGCGCCCGGCTGATCTGGTAAGCGCACGGTGGGCTCCTGTGTCACTCCTCATGAAGTCTCTCTGCGTCTGCCTCGTGCTCGTCTCCCTCGCGGTTGGCGCGCCGAGGACGCCGGACCGACAGGTATCTCGGCCGAACATTCTGTTCATCCTCGCAGACGATCACGCGTATCAAGCCATGTCGGCCTACGGCTCGCGGATCAACCACACGCCTCACCTCGACCGCCTCGCGCGCGAAGGGATGCTGTTTCGCAATGCACTGGTGACCAACTCGATCTGCGCGCCCAGTCGCGCCGTCATCCTGACGGGCAAGTACAGCCATCTCAACGGCGTGCTCGACAATCGCACGCCGTTCGATGGCTCGCAGCAGACGATGCCAAAGCTGCTGCAGAAGGCCGGCTACCAAACGGCCCTCGTCGGCAAGTGGCACCTCCAAAGCGATCCCACAGGCTTTGATTACTGGGAGGTGCTGCCGGGGCAGGGCGATTACTACAACCCCGATTTTCTGACCTCAAACGGCCGCACGCAGCATGAAGGCTACGTCACCGACATCACGACCGACCTCGCGCTCGACTGGCTCCAGAAGAAGCGGGACGCGAACAAGCCATTCCTGTTGATGTACCAACACAAAGCCCCGCATCGGAACTGGATGCCCGGTCCCAAGCACCTGACGCGCTATGACGGCATGACGATTCCAGAGCCAGACAACCTGTTCGACGACTACAGCGGCCGCGCCAGTCCCGCGCGCAATTCACAGATGGAGATAGATCGCCACATGACCTTCGGATTCGATCTGAAGATCATGCCCGACAAGGGAGACCGCCTCTACCAGGCGTACATGGACAGCTACGGGAGACTGACACCCGAGCAGAAGCGGGTGTGGGATGCCATCTACGAGCCCAAGAACACAGCGTTCCAGGAGGCGAGCCTCATCGGCCGGGATCTCGTTCGCTGGAAGTATCAGCGCTACATCAAGGACTATCTGCGCACGGTCGATTCGCTTGACGACAACGTCGGGCGCGTGCTGCGCTGGCTGGACGCGACGGGGCTCGCCGACAACACCATTGTCGTCTACACCTCCGATCAGGGCTTCTATATCGGCGAGCACGGCTGGTTCGACAAGCGCTGGATGTACGAGGAATCGCTCAAGACGCCATTGCTCGTGCGCTGGCCCGGCTTCGTCCAGGCCGGCTCGGAGAGCCACGCCATGGTCTCCAACATCGACATCCCGGAGACGCTGCTGGAAATCGCCGGGGCTGCTGTTCCGGACGATATGCAGGGCCGCAGCCTGGTCCCGATTCTCGAGACCGGTGACGCGCCGTCCGACTGGCGGCGGACGTTCTACTACCACTACTACGAGAACGAGCCCACGGGCGCTGGTGGCGTTGTGCGGCACTACGGCGTTCGGACCGAGCGCCACAAGTTGATCCACTACTACGAGGACAACGAATGGGAGCTGTTCGACCTCGCGGCCGATCCCATGGAGATGCACAGCCGCTACGCCGACCCCGCGTACGAGGACGTGCAAGACGAGCTGCTGGCAGCGCTGAAGAGCCTGCGAGAAGAGCTGAAGGTTCCAGAGAAGGACCCGTATCCAGAAGTTAGCCGATGAAGAGACACAAGATGTTCAAGGACGAGGGCCCCGGCGTTCCGCGCAGAACCTTCTTCGCCAGCGTTCCCGGCGCGGGCGTTGCGCTGGGGGCGCTCAGTCGGCTGTGGTCCGTGCAGCAGCCGGACCCGCCCACGATACGCCTATCCAACGGCCACCTGGAGCTGGCATTCGATGGCAGAAACGGGCGACTGCTGCGCCTGTTTGACGAGGCCACGAAGCAGGACTTCGTCGCTGGGGCGACCCAGGGCGGTGATGTCTGGGCGCTGAACATCGCCGCCGCTGACGAGCAGGAGACTATCGCGCCCGCGCGGGCTAGCGCGTTCCGCTCGGAGCAGTCGGAGGAACACAGTGTCACGTTGATCTGGGAAGACTTCGACTTGAAGGCGGCACCCGATCTCCGTGTGGAGGTATCGGTCAGCTTGGAACCAGATACGCCGATGAGCCGGTGGAACATCAGCCTGGAGAACGTCGGCGATCTGGCGCTTGACAGGGTCCGCTTCCCTCGCGTGGTCGGCATCCCGGACCTCGGCAACGAACGACTCGCGGTGCCGCAGTGGATGGGACAGTTGGCGAAGAATCCGCGACGACTCGGTATCCGAGAGGGCGGGGGCCGGCAGAGGTGGGAGTGGGCCTACCCCGGCGCGCTCTCGCTACAGTGCCTGGCGCTCTATGGGCACGACGGGCCCGGGCTCTACACCGCGTGTGACGATACCGCCGCGTTCTGGAAGACGTTTGCGTTCTGGGCCGATGACGCCGGCATGATGAACTACGAGATGAGCAACGCGCCGGGCCAAGCGGAGGTCGGCTCCGGTCGCTACGCCCTGCCCTATGGTGCGCTCATCGGCACCTTCGCCGGCGACTGGGTCACGGCGGCAGAACGCTATCGCGCCTGGGGCATCGAGCAGGCGTGGTGTCGTGAGAGCCGACTGGCTCGAGGGCTCGTCCCGACATCTGCGCTCGAGACTGGGCTGTGGGAGTGGAACCGAGGCAGGTCCGCTGGCGTCCTCGGTCCTGCGGCGCTCCTCCGCTCGAAGCTGGGGCTTCCCGTCCGCGTCTTCTGGCACTGGTGGCACGGTTGCGCCTACGATCACGGGTTTCCAGAGTACCTGCCGCCGCGCGAGGGGGCGGGACCTTTCCGGCGTGCCCTCGCAAAGGCACACGAGGTGGGCCTGCGTGCAATCGTGTACATGAACCAGCGCCTCTGGTGCTCACCGGCGCCCAGTTGGAAGGCGGAGAACGCGGAACGGTTTGCCGTGCGCGACCGCGATGGCGAGCTCCTGTCCGAGGTCTACAACACCTTCACCAAGGCTCAGTGCCAGACCATGTGCATGGCGACCAGCTTTTGGCGAGACAAGTATGCAGGGCTCGCGGAGGCGGCCGTTCAGGAATACGACGTCGACGGCGTGTACATGGATCAGGCGTGTTCCAGCGTGCTCTGCTACAGCCAGGACCACGGGCATCCTCCGGGTGGCGGTAACTACTGGCTTCCGGGGTTCGCCAAGCTGACGAGCGACATCCGCACGCGTGCAAAGGGTGCGCGTGACCTGATTCTGGCTGGCGAGGGTTGCGGAGAAGCGTGGCTGCCTCACTTGGATCTGTTCCTCACGCTGCAGGTGAGCCGCGAGCGGTACCTGGAGCCGGGCGGCGACTGGGAGGTCATTCCGTTCTTCCAAGCCGTGTACCACGACTACGGCGTCAGCTTCGGAAACTACTCTTCGCTCACGGCGCCGCCCTACGACGATCTGTGGCCGGCCGAAACCGCTCCGAACGACGCCCTGCAGTTGCTCGATGCACGGTACAACGGTCAGTTTCTCCTCGAGCAGGCGCGCGCGTTCGTCTGGGGGCTGCAGCCCATGATCGCCAACTTCCTCCCGTCGCAGCTCGAGGAGCGCGGCGAACAGATCGCGTACCTGCTCCGACTGGCGCGTCTTCGGAATCAAGGGCTCAAGTATCTTTTGTACGGCAGCTTCCTCCGCCCACCCCGAACCGACGTCCCTGAGGTGAAGACGGATCTTCTCCGGCTTTCAATCTATGCGGGCCAGGACAGCGCAGCGAACGCCTGGCACAATTCCTTCCCCGCAGTACAGTGCGGCGCCTGGCTCGCAAAGGACGGAGACGTTGGAGTGGCCGTCGCCAACATCACCGACAAACCGGTACCCATGCGCTTCACGCTGACGGCGACCGAGCAGCGCCTGCCAGAGAGCGGGCGCATCAATCGGATCGGGGAGGAGGGCCGCGAGGAGATCGGGCAGTTTCAGAATGGCCGCGCCTCGGTGAACATCGAGCTGCCACCGCTGGGCGCGTACATCCTCGATTTCACCAAGACCACAATTGAATAGCATGCGCTTCCTCTCTCGCATCGTAGGGACGGTGAGCTCACCCAGCGAGCGGAACACAGCTTGGATACCATCGCGGCGATCGTTCATGGCGTGGCTCGGCCTATCACCGTTGCTGTGGGGGTGGCGCATCTTGCCTACCACCTCGGTCAGCGGCCAGGCGCGAGACACCGGCGTGGAGCCACGGATGACCGTTCATCCACGGCGCGCGCTTGCGGGCAGTCATCAGCAGGTCCACTTCGAGCTCAGTGTTGGGGAGCAGCCTATTGTGGCGGGTGGTGGAGTGCGGATCGAGCTGCCGGTCGCGTATCTCGAAACCGCGCCGTCTTACTGGGACCAGCCTCAAACCAACACGCCAGAAGGACGCGGGTATGTGCGGGCTCGTGCGTCGAACGGCGCGAAGATCGTCATCACCCTTGGTGGCGCGACAGGTGGCATCATCGAGTGCATTGTCATGGACGCCTCGCTCGATGGTGGGGAGAGCATCGAGATCGACTACGTCGGCATCGTTCAAAGTCTCACGTGGGATCTTGCCGTCCGAGTGGAATGGAGAGGCAACGCTCAGGAGCCCTGGCAATCGATCTCCGAGCTTCCGACCGTCGATATCGCTCCTCAGACCGCTCGCACGCTCTTCGCCGTCGCGCCCGCGGAACTGCAACGCGATACCGAGTTCGATCTCGCCGTCGTCCTGCTGGACCAGTTTGGCAATCGCGCCACCGGCTACCGGGGCATCGTCACGCTCACGAGCACCGATCCTCGGATCGAGCTTCCCCGCCCTTATACCTTTACCGAAGCCGACGCGGGCGTGCACGTCTTCGAGAACGTCAAGTACGGGACGTTGGGATTTCAGCGCATCGACGTCACCGCCGGCGAGCTGCATGGCCGCAGCAACTACTCGGAGGTCTCCGACGCGCTGCCGCGGCTGCGGCGTTACTTCGGCGAGAGCCACTTCCACACCGGGAGCGGCACCAACCACGAAGGATTCACCACCACCGGGGCCGGTGGAGATCATCGTGGTCACTTCACGTCGGCGGAAGCCGCCTACGCCTACCTCCGCGATGTCATTCGCCTCGATTTCGGGTCCTCCGCCGAGCACGACGCCCCGGCGTTCACCGATCAGGTCTGGGAGCGCAGCCAGCAGATCACCGATTCATTCAACGTTCCCGGCCGCTTCACGACGTTCTTCGCCTACGAGTGGACCGCCGCGCCCTCGGAGGGTCATCACGTGATCGTCTATCCCGAGCGGGGTGGTAAAGCGTTCAACCAGCGCGACTATCCGACGCAACGCGACATCTGGGCCGCCTTCGACGAGCAAGGCAAACCGGTCATCATGATTCCCCACGTGATGTGGGCACAACCAGACCACAGGATCTGGAGCCAGGTCAGCAACAAGTATCGCCGCGTGGGCGAGATCTATTCGTTGTGGAACAACCGCTTCCTCCTACAGCCGGGAGACGAGCCACAGCGCTTCGAGGAAGGCGTCGACAATCCCTGGTCGTACCAATACGCCTGGCATCGAGGACACCGCATCGGGGTGATTGGCTCCTCCGATAATCACATCGGTCATCCCGGCGCCAACAACTACACGACGTCCACTCAGCAGGCGGGTGGCTTGGTTGGCGTGCTCACATCGTCCAACACACGCGAGGCGATCTGGGAAGCCCTCGATGCCCGGCGCACCTATGCCACCTCCGGCGTGCGCATCTTGCTCAGCGTCACCGCGGACGGCCACCATATGGGCGAGGAATACGCCACCGATCAGCCCCCCCAAATCGTTGTCAGGGTGGCGGGCACCAACAAGATCCAGACCGTGGAGATCGTGAAGCACGACAGTCGCGGCTATCGAACTATTTGGCAGCACGAACCGGATTCCGAAACGGGCTCGTTCGAGCACATCGACGACGACTTCACCGAAGACAGCTTCTACTACGTTAGAGTCTTTCAGGTGGATGAGTTCTCCAGAGGAGCCTGGGCATATCCAAGCAATGAGATGGCGTGGTCGAGTCCGATCTGGGTCGAGAAGAGCGGTAGTTGAGCGCTGTGAGCGGCCGAAGCCTACAGATCAGGTAGCGCATCAGTTATTTGACAAACAATGTAATATTATTTGACAATACTGGCCGTCCATTTGACAATAGGGAGGTGTCGAGACGAGGCGAACGAGATGCGATTCGCGCGTTCATCATTCAAGAAGTCCAGGCTCATCCAGTCGATATTGGGCGGGTGGTGTCGGAGCGGTTCGGTATCAGCCGACAGGCTGCGCATTACCACCTAAAGCAGCTTGTTGGAAAGGGTGTTCTCAAGCGGGAAGGTCGAACTAGAAACATACGATATGAGTTGTTGGCGTTTGAGAAGCACGCCGCCTTTCCTGTCTCCAAGCAAACCGAGGAACATCAGATCTGGCAGGAGTTTGCCGAACCGTTTCTGTCGGGTCTCCGCAAGAATGTCCTCGATATCTGCCATTACGGATTCACAGAAATCGTCAACAATGTTGTTGACCATTCTGAATCGCCGCGGATGCTCCTCACTTTGAAGAAGAGCCCCGATTCCGTCGAGATTCAGGTCCGCGACATCGGAATTGGGATCTTTCGGAAGATCCAAGAAGAACTGAATCTCGAGCATCAGCGTGAAGCGGTTTTTGAGCTGTCGAAGGGCAAGCTGACGACGGATGAGCTCCATCACACAGGCGAGGGCGTATTCTTCACGTCACGAGTCTTTGACAAGTTCTCGATTCTCTCAGGTGAGCTGTTCTTGACCCATCGGAGGGACCAGGAGGACTGGCTTATCGAGGATCGGCACGATCCGATGAAGGGAACGTCCGTATCCATGCAAATAGCACCGACCTCGAAACAGACACTTCAGGAGGTCTTCGACTATTACGCGGTGCCACAGGACGATTACGCGTTTAGCCGGACACGTGTCGTCATTAAACTGGCCGAGCAGGCATCGGGACCACTCGTATCTCGATCGCAGGCGAAGCGCGTGCTTGGTCGGCTATCTAAATTCAAGGAAGTTCTATTCGACTTCACGGGTATTGATGCCATCGGACCAGCTTTCGCTGATGAGATCTTCCGCGTCTACAGAACGCTGCACCCCGGCGTAGCGCTGGTGCCATTGCAGATGAACAACCAGGTTCGGCGGATGGTGGAACGCGCAGTACGGCATACACCATTGAGTGACGACGAACCACGATAGCCACCATGCGGCCCTCATGGCGCGGTCCGGTCACAGCACCGCCCGCCGCAGCAACTGCGCATTGAGCGCGACGATCACCGTGCTCGCCGACATCAGGACGGCGCCAGCGGCCGGATGTAGCACGAACCCTTGGCCCGCAAGCACGCCAGCCGCCCGCGGGATCGCGACCACGTTGTACCCGGCAGCCCACCAGAGGTTCTGCACCATCTTGCGATAGCTCGCCTTGCTCAACCCGATGATGCGCGCGACATCACGCGGATCGTTCCGGACGAGTACCACGTCGCCAGCTTCGACTGCTACGTCCGTACCCGCACCAATCGCGATGCCCACATCTGCCGTGAGCAGGGCAGGTGCGTCGTTCACCCCGTCACCGACCATGGCGACACGCTTCCCTTGGCGTTGCAGCTCCTCGACCGTCGCCGCCTTCTGATCAGGCAGCACTTCTGCGTAGACTCTGTCGATCCCGAGCTCGTCGGCGACGGCCTGTGCCACAGCCTTGGAATCGCCTGTCAGCATTACGACAGCGATTCCGTTCGCGTGGAGCTTCTGCACGGCTTCGAATGATTCCTCACGGATTGCGTCCGCAACGGCAAAGACCGCCAGCGGCCGGGCGCCCTCGAGCAGATAGATGGCTGATTGCCCGCGCGCGGCCGCGCGATCTGCTGCCTCGCGCAGCCGCGCCTCCGGTGCTGCGTCGAGACGCCGGAGCAACGCCGGGCCGCCGACGTGCAGCTCCCGGCCGTCGACGCGCGCCTTCACGCCGTGCCCGGGAATCGCCTGGAAGTCTTCGGCAGTCGGGACCGCAATCCCCTGCTCCTCGGCGCTCTTGACGATGCCTTGGGCGATCGTGTGCTCGGAATCGCGCTCCAGCGCCGCTGCTAATCGCAAGGCTTCCTCTGGCGCGAGGCCATCCTGCGTCGCCACGTCCACCACACGGAACGCGCCGCGCGTCAACGTGCCGGTCTTATCGAAGATCACGGTCGTCAGCGTGCGAGCCTCTTCCAGGCCGCGCCGGTCGCGGACGAGTAGCCCGCTACGCGCACCGAGCGTCGTGGAAATCGCGATCACGAGCGGGACCGCCAACCCCAGCGCGTGCGGACAGGCAATGACCAGCACCGTCACCACCCGTTCGATGACCCAGGCCTTCTCTGCGCCCAGGACGGTCCACGGGATCAGCGTGAGGGTGCCCGCGCCAATCGCGACCAGCGTCAGGAAGTACGCCGCACGATCGGCGAGCGCCTGCGCGCGCGAGCGCGATGCCTGTGCCTGCTCGACGAGCCGCATGATGCCGGCAAGCGCGGTGCGATCGCCGGTGCCTGTGACGACGACGCGCAGTGAGCCGGTGGCGTTCACGGTACCGGCAATGACCTTGGCCCCAGGCTCCTTGCGCAGGGGCCTGGACTCACCGGTGATCATCGCTTCGTCCACGTCGCTCGTGCCCGACTGTACGATGCCGTCCGCCGGCACGCTGGCGCCAGGCCGGATCAATACGACGTCATCGTCTCGGAGCTCCGCAATCGCGACTTCGTCCGTGGTGTCGCCTTTGACGCGTACCGCGGTGTTCGGCAGTAGCCGTGCCAGCTCCTTGAGCGCCCCTTGCGCCTGGAAGATCGACCGCATCTCAATCCAGTGCCCCAGGAGCATGATGGTGACGAGCGTCGACAACTCCCACCACAGCGCCATTCCTCGATAGCCCAGCGTGACGGCGACGCTGAAGACAAAGGCCACGGTGATCGCCAGCCCGATCAGGATCATCATGCCTGGCAGCCGGCGCCGCAGCTCTTCGAAGGCGCCCTGGAGGAAGACGCGCCCGCCGTACACATACACGGCGGTGCCGAACAATGGTGGAATGTACGCCGAGCCAGGAAAGACCGGAGCCGTGTACCCGAGCCACGCTTGCAACTCGTGGCTCCAGATCAGCGTGGGGATGGTCAGCGCCAGCGTCAGCCAGAACCGATCACGAAACATCTCCACGGTGTGCCCGGCATGCTGGGAACGCATGCCATGGAACGAGACCGGGCCCATGAACGAGCGTGTGACGATATAAACCGCCGCAGGAACTTCTTCACCGGCGAGCTTGCGCTATCTTGCGTTTCAGGAACGGCGAGACCAATGCAACCGGAGATACGGAAGGTCGCGGATTCGTTCAACGCACGCGCTGGTACGTATGCCCAAAATGAGTGGCATCGACGCTGCGCAGAGCGTCTGGTCGCATTGTGTCGGCTTCGCCCCGGCGACCACGTGCTAGACGCCGGCACGGGGACGGGATTTGTGGCATTGGCGGCAGCCCACGCCGTGGGTAGAGAAGGTCATGTGCGGGGTGTCGACATCTCCCCTGGCATGCTTCGAGAAGCAAGGGCGGCAGTGCGAGACTCCGGCCTCGCGAACATCGAGTTGATCGAGGCCGACGCCACATGCTTACCGCAGCACCAGCCCGAGACCGTCGACGTCATCACCTGCGCAGCAGGCCTCCTCTACATGCCGGTTATCGACGCACTTCGAGAGTGGCACCGATTGCTGAAGAAGGGCGGGCGCGTGGCATTCTCAACAATGCGGGCCGGATCGCCCGTCGCAGGGCGCATCTTCCGCGATTGTGCCGCGTCTTTTGGGATCTCACTGCACGATCCGAGCGAGCCGATCGGCTCGGCGTCGGCCTGTCGAAGTGTCCTCGAAGCCGTTGGCTTCGAGGTCGTCGATATAGTGGGTGAGGCCGTCGAGCTCACGGCACAAGACCTGTCGCTGGCGTGGGAGTCGAACTTTGGATCGCCAGCGCACGCCGACGTTCGGCGCCTGAGCGACGAGGAACAGCGTTCACTCGAGAGCATGTATCTGGCCGCGCTGGCCCGCGAGGAAGCGGACAATCCAGAAGCTCTCAGCCGCGCTGATGTTCTCTACGCCGTGGGACGACGCGGATGATCTTCCGAATGAAGGGGCTGCAAGAGGCGAGCAACGCCCAATCGGTCGACAACGTCCCCGGATCCGCACCTGCGCGCACGTAGCCGCTGTGCCCGCACCGCGAAGCTGTGGGGCGATAGCGATCAGCACGGGAAACTTCTCCCCATGCTGATCGCTCGGCCAGCGGCGTCCGTGGTGATCTTCAGAGACTCCCGGCGGTCTGCAGCAGCACATCCGCGTGAACGGCAGGCAAGGTGCGGCCCCTGACCTTTTGCAGCAGTGCGGTGAACGTGTCAAGCGCCTGCTGTCTCTGTCGCGCGCTCCCGTATCGTTCGGCGCGCTCGGCCTGCTGAAGGAGCCGGAGGAGCTCCAATCGCAGCTTGCGGTCGGAGACATACTCCCGGCTCAGGCTGGCGAGGTCCGTCAAGTTGAACATCGCCGGCGCAATAGCCTCCGGCTCCGGCAGGGGCACGCCCGGAAGTCGCAACCAGTCTTCGTTGTAAGCGCCCACGTGCATCGCAGCGGCGACATCCCGGGCGAAGGCATCGAAGGCGGGACGAACCGAACCGTCCGCGATCAAGGAAGGGGCCCCGCGCTGGAAGCTGGCCAAGGTGAACGTCCCATCGTCGGCAGCCAGGTTGCGCAGGGCCGCCCCGACGTCAGGGCTTGGCGCCGCCAGGAAGCTGAGGATGGAGTGGCGCGCGTTGTCTTGCTCGATGAAAGGTAGGAGGCCCATCAGGCAACTAAACGCCTCCGATCCGTGGCGCAGCGCCGCGTTGAACATGCGCATCCTCCCCTCGCTGGCGTTTGGCGTAGCGTAGAAGAAGACGCGCATCGTCGGTCCCCTCTCTCCCAGCGCCACGTCGAGCACACCGGTCTCCGATCCGGTCACCCCGGGCAAGGGCTCCGCGAGCAGTGTGATTCGCTCGGGAGCGATTACCGAGGCCACGAGTTTGAAGCCATCCTTCGCCGGCTCAGGGATCCCCCCAGCGGCGAGGATTGCCTCCAAGCTTTCGGGAAAGCCGCCATTGCGTTCGGCATACGTGTGCAGGGCGACACCGAGCTGGGTCAGATTGTCGTGGCACTGAGCGCGGTTGGCGGCCTCTCGGACCTTCTGCACCGCCGGCAGGAGCAACCCGATGAGGATCGCAATGATCGCTATCACCACCAGCAGCTCTATCAAGGTGAAGCCGTGCTGGCAGCGGCGAACGCGCAGAGAAGCCCGCTCGGCTACGGCGAATGGCTGCGATGCACTGTCGGTCGTCATGATTCCTCCAATCACGAGAGAAAGCTCAGCGGTGTCAGCTCTGCTATCCACAACGACGAAAAGACAGAAGCCGAACAGCTCAGCTCCAGCTCGGTCGGTCGGCTCGTCGTGCAGAGCGGTCGCGACATTCTTCGAGATCGTCGACGATCCCGCCCATCACCCTGTCTTCGTCCATTGTCGTCGCGGCGCCGACCGCACCGGCACTTTCGTCGGCCTCTACCGCATCGCCCGGCAGGGCTGGGATGGTGACGAGGCCTACGACGAAGCACGCGAGGTCGGCATGCGGTGGTGGTATTTTCGCGTCAAGGGCTATCTCGAGGACTTCGGCGAGGATTGGGAGGACACGCGAGCCGCAGCGCCCCTGCCGCGCGGCGGCGCGTTCGCCGAACGCGCCCTACCCTGACAACTCCTTCATTCCGCGCGAAGCGCCTCGGCGGGATCGATGCCCGCCGCGCGGCGTGCAGGAATCAGGCAGGCGGCGCACGCCACGCCCAAGAGCAGGAGCGCACCGAGACTGAACGCCACCTGATCCAGTGGCGCTACGCCGAACAAGATGCTGGCCATCGCTCGAGTGGCGAAGGCCGCGACGGCGATGCCCACCAGCAGGCCAAGCACTGTGACGGTGAGCCCCTCACGGAGCACCATCCTGATGAGATCACCACGCGTCGCGCCGAGGGCGGCGCGCACCCCGATCTCGCGGCGGCGCTGCGCGACGTTGTAGGAGAGAACGCCGTACAGGCCGACGCTGGCCAGCGCTAATGCCAGTACCGCGAACGCAACGAGGACGAACATGGCAAAGCGTGGCTCACCGACCGACGCGGACATCTTGGCGGCCAAGGGCCCCAGCCGATTGAGCGTCGCGTTGGGCTCCAGTTGCCGCACGACTCCCCGCAGGAGCGGCGCGATCGACGCTGGATCGCGCTCTGCTTTCACGATGATCGTGCCCCCGATATTCATACCGTCGCCGTACGCGGTATAGATGTGCGGGTACGGCGGTGCATCCACCGCCGCAGGCGACACGTCTTCCACGACACCGACGACCTCGACGACGGCGTCATCCCTTCCGAACCACTTTGGGAACATGCCTACGAACCTCCGGCCGGTCACCGGCTTGCCATCGGTGAAGTAGGTCTTCGCGAACGTCTCGTTCACCAGCATCGCGCAGATGGGCGATGTCATGTCCTGGTCCCGGATGAACCGACCCTCGGTTAGCCGCATGCCCAGGGCCTCCGCGTAACCGGGTGTGATCACGGCATGGTGGGCTTGCGCTCTCACGCCCTTGCCATCAGCCGTCGTCATTCCCGGCAGGTCGAAGCCGGAGCTAGAGATCGCGCCGCCAAACGGCGCCATGGTGCCGGCACCAGCCGCGCGCACGCTCGGTATCGCGCGTAAGCGCTCCAAGGTGGAAATCGTGAGCTGGGACATCCGCGCATCCTGTTCCTCTTCTGCGTCCTCTCGAGTGTTGGCGGCTTCACTCAAGTGGAGATCGGCCGTGAGCACGTTCGCCGAGTCGTAGCCCGCATCCGTCTGGACGAGCTCGACGAAGCTGCGTGCGAGGAGCGCCGCTCCGACGAGCAGCACAACCGCCAGCGCGGCCTCGATCACGAGAAGCGCCCGGCGCATACGTGCGCCCGGGGTGCCGACGCTGCGTGCACCGCCGGCTTGCATCGACGCGGACAGATCGACACGCGAGCTCCGGAACGCAGGCGTGGCGCCGGAGACCACGCCAACGAAGACGGCTGCCAGGGCGGCGACGGTGAGGAACCACAGGTCCACATGGACCTCCTCGAGGCGCGGGAAGTCCGCTGGCGCCAGCAGCGGCACGGTGGCGGTAAGCGCCCATCCGAGGAACATGCCCACGACACCGCCGATGAGCGAGATCACGAGGCTCTCGGTCAGGAGCTGCCGTATTAGTCGCGCGCGTTCCGCCCCAAGCGCGGCGCGAACAGCCAGCTCGCGTGCGCGGTCAGAGTTTCGCGACAGGAACAGGTTTGCCACGTTGGCACAGGCGATCAACAGTACCAGCCCAATTGCCGCCGCCAGCACGAGCAGCGCGGGCCGCACGCTCATCGTCATTTGGTCCACGATCGAGCGGACCCGTGCCTCGACCGGCCCTCCCTTGCTGAACTGCATGTCGGCAACCCAAGGGCGCTCGACGCTTCGGGCGTACGCCGTGCCCTCGGCCTCGGCTTGCGCCATGGTCACGCCGGCTTTCAGCCGCCCGATGGCGCCGACGACGTGAATCGTGTTTGCCTCTGGTTCCACCTTTGGGACGGCGAGCGGCGTGTAGAACGTGATCTCGCGCCGGTCGTCGCGCAGGCCAACTTCCCGTTGCGGGAACGCGAAACCAGGCGGTGCGATCCCGATGATCCGATGATCCTCATCGTCGATCGTGAGCGTCCTCCCAAGAACCGCGGGATCGCGACCGAAGCGTTCACGCCACATGGCGTGTCCGAGCACCACGACCGGCGCTGCCCCCTCTCTCGCGTCGTCCTCGCTGAAGAAGCGGCCCAGAGCGGGCGACACGCGAAGCACACGGAACAACGAGGGCGTCACCCGCGTGCCGCGAAATCGCTGTGTGTCTCCGAGTCCCGTTACAGTGTAATCAGCGCCGTGGAAGGCCGCGATGTCCTGCAGGCTCTCTGACGACCGCGACCATGCGTGATACGTCAGATGACTGAGACGCTCGCCTGGAATCGGGGCGCGGGCTCCCGGATGCACTTCCCACAGCCGCACGAGCCGCTCCGGCGCCGGATACGGTAGGGGGCGTAGCAGCACGCCATAAACCACCGAGAACACGGCCGCTGTGCCGCCCACGCCAAGAGCAATCGTGACTAGCGCGGCCGCTGCGAAACCGCGATTGCCGGCCAACAGCCGGAGGGCTTGCCTCACATCGCGCACGAGCGCATCCATGACGTCTCCTCCGATCCGTTATTCCCGCACCTTCGCGTGCCACTCTTTCCATTTGCGGCGCATTTCTTCTTTTGTCTCGTCGTGCCCGTCCGTGAGCATCAGGTCTTCTACTTCATTCGGATCGGTCTGCAAATCAAATAGCTGCTCATATATCGGATCCTGATCGACATACCGGATATATTTCCAGCGCTCGGTTCTGATCGCTTCAGTGGCAGGAATCTTGGGATGCTCGAACAGATGCTCGTAGAAGAATTCCGTGCGCCACTCTGCCTTCTCATCATCGAGCAACGGGACCAGACTGCGCCCTTGCATGGCTGCCCGGTTGTCGACACCTGCCAAGTCCAGAATCGTTGGCGCCATATCCAGCGTCAGGACCATTTCGTCGAGCCTTCGACCTCGCTGAGATCTTTCGAGCCGCGGATCATGCACGATCAACGGGATCCGAAGGGATTCTTCGTGAGGGTACCATTTGCCCGTGAATCCATATTCCCCCATGAACATCCCGTTCTCCGAAGTGAAGATGATGATGGTATCCTCAGCCAGACCCTTGGCTTCTAGCTTTTCTCGAATGCGGCCGACCTGCTGGTCCACACCGCTGATCAAGCGGTAATAGCCTTTCAGACTTTCCTGCGCTCGTTCCGGCCCCCAGAAACGAACCGCCCAACGCGCCCTGTTCTCCGAGTTCTTCAAGAACTCCGGCAGTTGCTCAAAGTATTTCGGATCGGACTTCTCCGGCATCGGGATCTCGACATCTCGATAGAGATCGCTCAGGGCCGGATCGTATTGATAAAGATCGCCGCTGACGTCATAGGAGTCCTGAACATGAGCCGCTTTGAAGCTAATGGACAGCATGAACGGCATTTCAGAGGAGCTTTGATCCAAGAATTCAAGCGCCTGATCGCCTATCAGACCGGTCAGATGACGCTCTTCTCCATTGATCTCATTGATCTGATGAAAATATTGACCCTGTCCCGGAAACGTCTTGTCATAATCCAGGAAATCTTCCGGCGGGGTGCCAACCCCCCACTTGCCGATGAATCCAATTTCGTATCCGGCGTCTTTCAGCTGACCCATATACGTTTGCTGCAGTTGTTCGCGGGTCAGGCTTGTCTTGAAATCATGCACACGATGGCGGCTCGGGTATTGACCGGTCATGATCGTTGCCCGGCTCGGTGCGCAGATGGAGGTAGTCACGAACATGTTCTCGAAGAGAACGCCCTCCACGGCGAGTCGATCGATATTCGGAGTCCGAATAACAGCATTTCCATAAGCTCCGAGCGTATCCCACCGTTGATCGTCGGTTACCAGAAGAATGATGTTAGGTGATGTCTGATGCTCTTGGACGAACCGGCCTTCAGCCGCCGCGATGTGAAACGCTCCTATTAGTAATAGGATGTTGAGAGTTATACGGTTGAGTAGTCTCATCGTATTCACCTAGCGGTTCGGTCAGTCGGCGGCAGCGAGATGATACGCCTGTGCTCGCCGCGGTCAAGGCGCGTCTCCTCATTCTGGCCCAAGTGCTGTGCTGTAGGATTGTCCAAGTAATCACGAGAGCGTACCGCACACATCGCGTGGTTCTGCGCAGTCCCGGCACCGGCGCGTCCGCGGAGGGCTGTGCTAGGTTCGGGCTGCCCTGCAGAACCGAACGGATTTTCACGCGACGCGGCTGCAGGCACGTGCGCAGGAGCTGCAGAATCGCATAGCCGGATAGGGCATCAGCATCAGAAGAATACGCGCGTGCCGAGCTCCAGGCGACGGCCGCTCGCAGCAGCTGTGGGGTGACCGAAGGACGGCGATGTCATCACGCCGCTGTAGCCAGTGAAGTTGGTCGTGTTGAAGAGATTCTGGACGTCGATATACAGCTCGACGCCGCGGCGCGCCCCATGCGTGCCGGTGCCGCCGCGTCGCGACGCAGGGATGTCATCGCTGCGCCAGTGCAGTCGAAGGTCAGTGTTCCGTTGCCACGATCCCCGCTCGCTGTTTCGGCCCACGCCTGATGGCCGGTCGTTCACCACGGTGTCGCGGTTCTCGTCGAAGCCCGTCGTGATCGTGTAGGGCGCCGAGGAATTGACCGTTTCCGTGACCGCAGCGCCGAGCCGATACGGGAGCCGCAACGTCACGTCACCGAAGATCCGGTGCCGGACGTCGTCGGCCGCCGGCCCCCAGTCGGCTGCGGGGTCGTCGTGGTCGGCCGGCAGGCTGAGAGGCCCGTCGGCATCGTTCATCGTCTGGGCGTATCGATACCGGACGAGCCCAGACATCCGGCGTTCCCGCGGGTGTAGCCGAAGGCTGAGCTCGACGCCGCGATCGGTTTCCCGCCCAATCGACTGCACCTCGGTAATCTGTCCAAGCTCGGGATAGGGTCGCTGGCCATCGACCGGCAGGTTGACGTTCAGGCTACGGAATCGACTGGAGGTGGCCTCGCCGAACGCGTTGACCTGCACCTGCAGGGCCGTCGTGAGCGCATGCTCGACGCCGACCGAGATCCGCCGTGTGGCCGGCATCACCAGGGCTTCGGCCGCCTGAATCCGACCGGTCACGGAGACCGCGGGCTCGGCGCCGCTGGCAAAGGGATCCGGCCAGGCGGGATCCGACACGATGAGATCGCGTTGGCGCGTGCCATCGACTCGGAGCGTCTGCTCGTAGATGTTCGCCCCGTACCAATCGTAAGAGACACCGAACCCACTGTGGAGCGTGGTCTTACCCTGCTTCCCGCCCGGTGTCCAAGCCACGCTCGCTCGCGGACCGAAGTTCGTCCAGTCGTCCACCTGCGATTGGAGCTCATGGCGCAGCCCCACACCGAGCCTCAGGTTCTTGGGGAACGTCATCTCATCGTAGATGTACCAACCGAGCTCGTACCGCGAGTACTCGATCGGCGGGTCTCCGATACGCTGTCTGAACTGGCGCGGTTGGCCCGCCTCGTACATCGCCAGGTTCGCGAACGTGAACGTCCCGAAGGTGTTCTCCCGCTGATCGATCCGAGATCCACCCATCGCCCCTTCGAACCCCAAACGCAGGCTGTGTCGACGGTTCAGCGCGATCTCCAGGTCGTCGGCAATCTCCAGCAGGCCCTGGTGCGATCCGCCTCCCCGCTGCGCGCCACCCGAGACGAACGTGTTGCTCACATTGATGGTGACCTCGTCGCTCAGCGACCGGAGGTTCACGTGGTTCCACGAGTACGCCAATCGGAATTGGTTGAACAGTTGCTCGCCGAATGTTCCTGTGTCGGACAACCGCAGCGCGTTTTGGAGGATCTCGCTCGTGTACGCGCGCTCCGGCAGGTTGAGCTGGCCGACGCCCAGGTTGCTCTGCCGCGCGTTGCGCCATTGATACTCCGCACGCAGCGTGTGCGACGCCGTCAGCGCGTGCTCGACACGCATCTCGACGTCTGTCCGCCGCATGTCCTGCGTGATCTTGTCGCTCGGCTTGCCGCTTGGCGAGATCGCGACGATGTCCTGCGCGTCGAACGCACTCGTTCGCCCGGCACTGAGCGCCATGGACGTTTGGTTCTCCACCAGCGGACCGTTCGCGCTCCACAGCAGCCGTCGTGTCTGGCCCACGCCGCGCTCTCGTGCGAAGGGATCACGGGCATCGAGCGACTGGTCGCGGAACCCCACGTCCACATCATGTTCCCAGGTGCTGGCCCCCGGCGTCGTGCTGACCTCGATCCGCGGTCGGCCGGCGCGGTGCACGTCCGGCCCAAACGGGTCGGATCGAAGGCGGATGACGTGAATCTGCGACTTCGGCGGCAGCTCATTACGTCGGAAGCCGTTGACGCGCAGCTCGGCGTCGAAGCCCGCCAGCTCGCGCAAGAGCGCTTCCATCTCGTCCGGGTCGTCTGGAAGCTGCGCGATCTCCTCCTCCGAGATCGTCTGCGAGAACCTGTCAGTCAGCCGCGGCGGGCCCTCATCTTGCTCTACCACGATTTCTTCGACAACGCCGCTGAGCGGAAGCGTGACCGACACGCGCGGTCGACGCCCAAGGCGAACGGCCACGCCTTTCACCTCGATCGGCTCGAAGTCTGGCAGCTCGATACGCAGACGATAGCGCCCAGGCGTCAGATCCGCGATGAGCGCCTTGCCTTCATCGTTCGTGACGGTCGAGATCCCAGTCGTGGCACGGGGGCCGATTACCGTGACGATGGCGCCCGGCAGCACACCGTCCAGGACGTCCCGCACCTGTACCAGGACACTCCCGGTGCGGGCAGAGTGCGTCGCAGGCGAGCCAGCGGCACGAGCGCGGGCGGGCACACCAGACACAAGGACCAAGGTCGCGAGGCACAAAAGCACCCTCGACCAGCGGTTGGCGATCGGCATGAAGTGAGACGTGGTATCGGCGGAGTAGAGCCTGCCTTGCCCAAGGGTCCCCACCATTGGGCAGGCCCGCACGAATTACCAGAATTGTAGTTTACCATCTGCTGCCTGAAGAATGACTGAAGAAGATCCGCTGGGAGTGGGGGGAGGAGCCTGCCGTCAACGCGACTCCGCTCGGTCGACCAGGGCGTCAATCGTCTCAATCGAGCCGTTGACAGGCGAGCAAGCACGCAGACATGGCCGCAGCGATGAGAATTCCCCGCATGACGTGCTTATTTATAAGCTGAGATCCCTTCCGTGTGAACACTTGAACCGGCGGACCTTCAGGCAACGGTCGATTTATGGGTCTGGCGCTGGAGCAGGATGAGACCGGCCAGGACAATAACGCCTGCTCGTTGCCCGCTCCCGACCATTCATTGAAAAGAGAGCCGTCGCTCGACTCGCGAGTAGCTACCCTGCTCCTTCTGATTGGCGACGGTCATCGACGCATGCGTTGGAATCTCCTCCAGATCATCCTTTTGGTCGTGGTTGCTGCGACTCCTGGCAGTCTTCTCGCTCAGGTTCCAGAGGAACCACAAGAAAGCCCGGAGACTGCGCCGCCGCCCGAAAACCCTCTGCGCCTGCAAGACAACGTCGAGGTGACCGCCGCCAGGAGCGCGATTGACAGCGAGCGCTCGCCCGCCTCCTCGAGCGTGGTCGCGCGTCAGGACCTCGAACGTCGCGGCGTCCGCGCGCTCGATCAAGCGTTGTCCGGACTCGAGGGTGTGGCGGCATATCGGACGCAAGGCATTCAAGACCGCGAGGTCGGCATCGGCATGCGCGGCTTCAGTGGTCGCGGCACCGGACAGTCGCGGGTGCTGATCCTCTTCGACGGTCAACCCATGAACAACTCGTATACGGGCGCGGTCGACTGGTCCACGATCCCGGTTGACGAGGTGGAGCGGGTCGAGGTGGTCCGGGGCGCGTTCTCTGCACTGTACGGCGGGAATGCAATGGGCGGATTGGTCAACATCTTGACGCGGCCCGTGGATCGGCGCTCCATCGAAGCGTCCGCGCAGTATGGATCACAGGGCTCCGGCCAGGCCTCGGGACGATTCAGCGACCGATTCTTCCAGCGTCTGGGCGTGACGATCGCCTACAGCGCGCTTCATACAGATGGCTACCGCGCCCAGACGGTGTTGAGGAGCGCCACCGACAGCACCCCCACCGACGGCGTATCGGCCAGCGGGATGGTGCAGTACGCGACGTCCACCGGCGGCGTGACCTACGGCGTCGGCGAGCGCGGTGACAACGAGTACGACCAGTACACCGTTCGGGGCCGTGCCGAGTACACGGTCGGCGCGCGAACATCAGCTCGTTCCAGTACGTCCGCCAATCGAATCGTTACGCGTGGGGGCCCTACGACAGTTGGGTGCAGACAGCAGACGGCCACGTGCTGGACACGGGAAACGTCGTCTTCGAGGATGACGGCGCGTGGAAGCAGCTCACGCTGTCGCCGAGCAACTTCCTGGGCGCGCGTGGCGGCCGGACGGCCAACCTGTTTCAGGGGCAGCTTCTCCACAGCACCTCCTCGCGCGGGCTGTTGCGGATGCAGGCCGGGGTCTTCGATACCCCGCTCGATTGGTACGCGCTTCCAGGGGCGGCCGCGACGAGCGCAAGCGGACCCGGCACACAGACACGACAGCAGAATCGCGGCGCGTACGCGAACTTTCAGTGGTCATCGAGTGGGAAGGCGCGGCAGGCGCTCACGTTGGGCACGGACACACGCTACGACAGCGCGACAGTGGCGGGGTTCGCGACGTCGAACTATCTCAACGACGAGTTACTCGAGGAGCGCGGGAGCTTCACGACCGGCAGGGCCTTCACTCAGGCGCTCTACGCTCAGGATCTCGTCCGAATCTCCGATGCGGTCCAGCTCACGCTCGGCGCCCGTTACGACTACTGGCGCACCTACAACGGCGAGAACGAGGCCGGCACCGTCGCCACCGCATTTCCCGATCGCACCTCGTCCGCCGTCACCGCCAAGGTCTCGGCCGTCTATCGCGTGCAGGACGGCACCATCCTGCGTGGCAGTGCCGGGACCGCGTTCCGGCAACCGTCGGTCTATGAGCTGTACCGCGACGTGCGAGAAACCTCCGGGCTGGTGCTGCTCGGCAACCCAGACGTCGATCCGGAGCATCTGACGAGCTGGGACGTAGGGATTCGGCAGACGCTCGTGCGCCGGATGTCGCTCGACGCGTCGTACTACGAGAATCGCGTGCGCGACTTGATCTATCGCTCGACCGACCTGGACTTCGATCCCTCTGGCCAGACGCGGCGCCTGCTGAACGCCGGCCGCGGTCGCGCACGCGGCGTAGAGCTGGGCGCGACGCTCCGGCCAGCGAGCTGGCTAACGGCGCGGCCCACGTACACGTTCACCGACTCGATCATCACTCGAAACGATCTCGCGCCCGCGAGCGTGGGTAAGCGGCTGCCGTATGTCCCCCAGCATACTGCGAGCGCGAACCTCACTGCCCTCGTCTCTGCATGGAGCGTCTCGGCCACGGCGAGATACCAATCCGACGTCTTCGCCACCGACACGAACACCGACGTCGTGTCTGGCGTGCCCGGCAGCTACGAGGCATTCTTCGAAGCTGACGTCGCGGCGAGCTTCGAGGTCAGCCGGCACGTGTCGCTGCGCCTCACATGTGAGAACCTCTTCGACCAGCGGTATTTCCTGTATTACCGCAATCCTGGCCGCCTGCTGCAGGCCGGGTTGCGGATCGGGTATTAGCGCGGAATCGATTTCTATGTCGGCTGTCGATCACGTTCGAGAGATTTTGCACCACGTCGCCAGCGTGCTGATGTGGCCCGTCTTCATCGGCCTACTCGCCGTCACCGCTGCCACGCTGGTCGCGCTGGGCACGTTCGCCCGGGAGTCCTGGGACCGGACGCGTGGCAGGCGGGGCGCGCTCGATCGCGATCGGACCGCGCTCGACAACGCCGCCGCCGGCGGCATCGAGCCGGTCGACCTTCGCTTGGAAGCGGTGCTCCACGCGGTCGAGCGTCGTCGCTGGCTCACCGTGAATCGCGTGCGCCTGGCCGTGCGCGTCGGGCCATCGCTCGGCCTGATGGGCACACTGATTCCAATGGCGAACGCACTGCAAGGCCTGGCGGAGGGCAATCTCCCGGCGCTCGCCAGCAACATGGTGACCGCGTTTGCCGCGACCGTCATCGGCCTGAGCGTCAGCGTCGTCTCCTACCTCATCTCGGCCGGCCGCGAGAACTGGGTCCGTGCCGACATCGACGCTCTCACCTTCCACGCAGAGCATCTCTCGCGCGTGCCGTCTCCGCGCGCCGCCAAGGAGCTCACCCCATGCGATTCGTCCGCCGCCACCGACTTGCTGGTCACGACAACGCTCTGAGCCACGATGAAGATCCCCTCGCCGGTATTGCGAACCTCTTCGACGTGAGCGTCGCGTTCATCGTGGCGTTGCTCATCGCGCTCTTTGCTCTCTTCTCCGCCGGGTCGTTGCTCGACCCTACCTCGAAGGTCACGCTGGTCAAGCAGACCGAGAACGGCGACATGGAGATCATCACAAAGCAAGGCGCACGGGTCACGGCGCAGAGGGTGACGGACCGATCGCTCAGCGGACGAGGCGTTCGCCTGGGAACCGCATATCGTCTGGCCAATGGCGAGGTGGTCTATGTCCCGGAGAACGAGACCTCGTCTGCGCCTCGGTGAACGCCGGTTCGATCTTCAAACCATGTTGATACGTTTCTTGTTGTTCGTGTTGCTGATCGGAGGGCTCACTGGAGCATCCGGTAACACGCCGGCGCAGGGGTTCTATCATCCCGATGCGACGGGCCTCTTCGATTCGCTCGACGACTATCTGGCGTGGTACCGCTCGCGACCAGGCACATCGGGCAGTCATGCCTACGATCCTGCGAAGCTGACGGTCGGAGTGTACTTCCACATCGTTCCGTATCAGCAGAAGAACCACGCACACATCGACGCCTTGGTTCGTGCGGTCGAGCGGCGCGGCCAGAATGTGATCGTGCTGACGAGTCGCGGCAGCCCGAAGGTGGGCACCGCCTTTCTCGATGACGGCCAGCCGGCGATTGACGTTCTCCTCTTCCGGGGTGAACGGCTCGATCAACGGGATCGAGAGGCGGGCCTGGCCGAGGCGCGGCGCCTCGGCGTGCCGATTCTCGGCGCGATGAGTCATCATGGCGCCGACGCCGCCAAGTTCGCCGAGCTCACCAATGCGCTCCACCCAGAGCTGACGCCCTTTGTGGTGAATGCGGAGCGCGATGGCCTGATCGAGCCGATGGTCATTTCCGGCAAGGGCGCTCGACGAGAAGGTCGAACATTCATCGAGCCATTTCCCGCACAGGTGGAATGGCGCGTGGATCGCGCGTTGGCCTGGGCACGGCTCCACCGCGCGCCCAATCGGCAGAAGCGCGTGGTCTTCACCTATTGGAGCGAAGGTGCAGGAAAAGCCAACGTCGGCGGCGACCCCGATGACTTCCTCGACGTGCAGGCGAGCCTGGTGCGCCTGCTGGCGGAGATGAGGAAACGCGGGTACGACGTCGGTAGCGAGCCGTTGCCTGATCGAGACACGCTTGCGCGCCGCATGGCGCTGGAAGCCTCGAACGTGGGCAGCTGGGCGCCAGGTGAGCTGGCGTCGCGTGTCGCCAGGCGCGAGGTGGCGCTGGCTCCCGCAGAGGTCTATCGCGGCTGGTTTGACGCGCTGCCGGAATCGCGCCGCCGCGAGATCGTCGAGATGTGGGGCCCGCCGCCCGGCAACGTCATGGTGCACACGGATGCCGCCGGCCAACGTTTCATCGTCATTCCCCGGTTGGAGCTCGGCAACGTGTTGGTTGCGCCGCACCCCGACTGGGGCTACCTGCAAGACGAGAAGGCGTTGATGTCCACGGGTGCGCTGCCGCCTCATCATCAGTATGTCGCGTTCTTCCTGTGGTTGCAGCGTGAATGGCGGGTTGATGCGTGGGTCAGTCTCTTCTCGAACATCGTGCTCCAGCCGGGCAAGGCCGAAGGGCCAGCCGCAGACGATCATGTCGCGCAGCTGCTCGGCGCGCTGCCACACATTCATCCAGAGCGCCTCGGCACGCTGCGGGCGCTGCTCGCGCGCTATTCCGCGCAGCCGAGCGCCGCGACACAACGGGCCGACACCGAGTCGCTCATCAGGAAACAGGTGACCGAGACCGGTGTCGATCGCGCCTTGCAACTGGACGCGGCGCAGGCTCCTATCGACGACCTCGTCCGCGCGGTAGAGGCGCACATGCACGATCTAGAGCGAGCGCAGATGCCGCTGGGGACCAAGGTGCTGGGTGATGCCCCCACCGGCAAGTCGCTGGCCGACATGGTCGCCGGAATGCTTGGGCGAGAGCTCCGCGAGGCGTTGACCGCACTCACGTCGGAGCCCGCGGCGGTGGCGCGCCGCCTCGCGGCGGCGGTTCTCCTGGACGGCCTCGGTCCGGCCGACGCGCTCCGGCGTGAGGTGGGCCGCACGAGCGCGGATGCGGAAGCCGAGTTGTCGCGTGCGACGGAGTATGCGGAGCGGCTGCGCGCAGCGCCACGCGAGGTGGCTGGCATCCTCGAGGCGCTGGAAGGACGACGCATCGAGCCTGGGCCGATGGACGAGCCGTTCCGCCGGCCGGATGCCCTGCCTCCTGGCCGTTCGCTCTACGGCTTCGATCAGGCGGCAATGCCCACGCCCGAGGCCGAGGCCGCCGGTGTGCGTCAAGCCGAGGCCCTCATCGCCGCCCATCGCGCGAAGCACGGGGACGCCTACCCTACGAGACTGGCATTCGTGATCTGGTCGAGCGAGATCGCACGCACTCACGGCGTCACCGAGGCACAGGTGCTCCACTTGCTCGGCACGCGCGCCGTGCGCAACGCGCGCGGCGAGATCACTGGTGTGGAGCTCATTCCTCGTGACGAGCTGGGCCGACCGCGAGTCGACGTGCTCGTGACCACCAGTGGCACGTATCGAGATCACTATCGGGACAAGATCGACCTCATGGCGGAAGCAACACGCCTGGCGGCGGGAAGCCCAGAGCCGGACAATCCCGTCGCGGCAGCCGCCCGCGTGACCGAAGACCGACTCCGAGCCTCTGGCGAAGCGCCTGCTCGCGCGGCGGCGCTCGCCTCAGCGCGGGTGTTCGCGCCAGCGCCTGGCGCCTATTCGCCGAGCATCCAGTTCCTCGCCAAGTCTGGTGATGCGCGTGGAGACGATGGCCGCATGGCCGACCTGTATACGAGCCGTATGAGCCATGCGTACGGAGGCGGTCTCCAGGGAGAGGCGGCGCGCCCGGCGTTCGAGCAGGGCCTCGCGCGCGTCGATGCCGCGACGCTCCCGCGTAGCAGCCATGTCAATGGCCTGCTCGATCATCCGATGTCCGCCGGCTTTCTGGGCGGCCTCAACCTGGCCGCGCGTGCCGTGACCGGGCACGACGTCGACCTCTACGTGAGCGACCTGCGCGACCCGGACGCCACGTCCATCGACCCCGCGGCTCGCGCGCTGCAGACGGAGCTGCGCACGCGCTATCTCAATCCGCGTTGGCTCGCCGAAATGAAAGCACACGGCTACGACGGCGCTCGCCAGCTGATGTTCATGACGGATCACCTCGATCTGTGGGACAGCACGGCAACGGACATGGCCAGTAGTCGCGACTGGGCGGAGGTCAAGGCTGTCTACGTGGACGACCAGCTCCGGCTCGACTTGGATCGTGCTCACGGCGAAAGATGCGATTGAGGACCGCGTCATCGGTCTCGATAGCGGCGCGGATGATTATCTCGTCAAGCCGTTTGCGTTCGCGGAGCTCGTCGCGCGCGTCCGGACGTTGATCCGACGCGGCCGGCCGGTCGAAACGCTCCGACTCAGGGTCGCTGATTTGGAGATGGACCTGCTCACCCGTAAAGCGGCCCGGAGCGGCGACGCCCTCGAGCTGACTGTCCGAGAGTTCGATCTCCTCGAGTATCTCCTGCGGCACGAAGGTGAGGTCGTATCGCGCGAGATGCTCACGCGCGAGGCCTGGAAGGAACCGTCCCGAGGCACGCCGCTCGACAACGTCATCGACGTGCACATCGCACGGGTGAGAAAGAAGGTCGATACCGAAGGACGTGCGAAGCTCATTCACACGATCCGAGGTGTCGGCTTCTTGGTAAAGGCGGGAGAGCCGTGAGTGAAGGTTGGCGCCCACGGAGCGTTCGCCTGCGTCTCGCCCTTTGGTACGGTGCGGCAGTCGCGCTGGCCGTCCTGTTCTATGCCGCTGGTGTCTACATGTTCGTCCGCAACAGCCTGCACGAAGAGCTCGATCGCACATTGCACGACGACTTCGAGCTCGCCGAGGAGTGGCTGGACAACGAGACACCGGAGACGGCTGCATCGCCCGCCGGATCGGGCCATCATGCCGATGGTTCCCAGCTAATGAGGTGGCTGGAGGTGTGGGACCCCGGCGGTGATCTCCGTTTTCGGTCATCCGGCATGGAGCCGATTCCCGCGCCTGCGGCGGTTCCAGATGCCTCCGAGTACGCGTCGGCCGCCACCGCAGTTGGAAGGCCGATCCGCACGCTGACGTCTACGTATACCGTCGATGGCTCGCGGCTCCTCGTGCGGGTGACGCGGTCCGAAGAGCGCCTCCACCACGAGCTCAACGAGTTGTTGATCGGACTCGCGCTCGGACTGCCAATCGCCGTCATCGGTGCCGCCATCGGTGGGCAGCGGGCGGGCTCGAGACACCTTACGGTTGGTACAAATCGATCAGCTCTCCGATCGCTATCCCCACGAGCTCTCTGGCGGTGAACAGCAACGAGTCGCGCTTGCTCGTGCACTGGTAGGGAGCCCCCGCTTGCTCCTGCTCGACGAGCCTCTTTCCAGTCTCGACCCCGAGCTGCGGGCGGCGCTCCGCTGTGAGCTACGCGACCTGCAGCGTCGTCTCGACCTGACCATGATCTACGTGACGCACGATCGCGAGGACGCGACCGCGCTCGCGGACCGTGTCATCGAGATGCGGCGTGGACGCGTCATCGCGGCAAGGGTGACCGGGGAGGGCCGCTCGTGAAGCTGTCGCTCTTGACGCTTGTCTGCCTCCTGGCCGCGACAGGTCACGCCATTGCGCAACCGGAGCAGCCGCGCTGCCGGTTTCTGTGCGCGCCAGCCTTCAATGTCGAGCCCACCATCACGACGAGCAATCTGTTCGGCTCGCCCCGCATCGAAGGTGAAGACGGCGTGCCAATGCGCGAACGCCGCGAGACCGCATTCGAGCTGATCCTCGCTGTTGATCTCCCGACACGACTCCCCTGGCTGGGTTCACGATTGAGGCGATCGTGCTGCCGTTCGAACGCGACAGCTCGCCCGAGCTCGAATTCGAGGCCAACTTCACCTGGCTGCCATCGGCGTGGACCCGCGGCTGGGTCAGCTCGCACGTCGATGTCGTCGACAAGTTCAGCAAGGCTGAGCGGCCCACTGATCGGCGGGCGTACACACACAAGCTGAATCTCGAGCTGGATACGAGCGTCGCGCTGTTCAATTGGCTGGCTGAGGGACGATGGCTTCGCGATGTCGAGCTCGAAGGCTCGCTCGATTACGTCGCCACGGGATTACCGAAGGCTGGTGATCGCATCGATGGTGTCCGATTCATCGACGACGCCAGCCCCTGGTCGTTCTCCTTGGTGTTTGTGCTGCCGCTTGCGCCCCTGTGAGAAGCGCTTGCGCTGGACCCAAAGGTCGGGGCATTTGCTCGATCTATTCGTGGTCCGCCTCGACGGCCAGATCGGGACAGCGGGCTGTTGGCGCTCGCCGCGGAGCTGGAGCGTGATGACGTTTCAGCGGGAGTCCGTGCTCCGCGTCGATGATCCTGGGGTACGATGGTTGCGTGCGCGCCAGGGAGTTCGACGAGACGAGCTTTTTTCGCGCCATCGCCGCCTGCGGGGCGAGGGCGCTTCTGATCGGCAGGCGTGCCCTCGTGGTGCTTGGCCTGCCGGTCCTGACGGCTGACTACGATTTCTGGCTCCATCCGGAGGATATTGAGCGCTTCAACGGGGCGGTGGCACCTTTCGAGCTCGTTCCTACACATGCCCCAGACGATGCGCGCCGGCGGGGACGCTATGCGGTAGAGAACGACGAGCACGTCGATCTCCTCGTTGCGCGAGCCGTAACGACGATCGACGGACTCGTGGTCACACTCGAAGACGTGTGGGCGCGTCGCCAGACCATCCAGATCGCCGATGGGTGCGGCCTGCCGATCCCGACGATCGACGATCTGATTGCGACGAAGCGCTTCGCGGCGCGTCCTAAGGATCTCGAAGACATCCGGATGCTCGAAGTGCTGCGTGGAGAGGACCCGCCATGACTCCCACGACCTACCGTCCACCATCAACCGCGCTTGTGCGTGTCCGCGACCTCGCCGAACGGCGCTTGACGTTGGCGGAGGTCCGCGCCGCGCTCGAAGTACCGGTCAGCCAATCGGAACGCGCATCGATTCTGTCACTCGTGCGTTGGTTCCGTCGCCGCTACCCGACGCCCATCGAGCGCCTCGCCTACGTCCGACGAACCTATCACCGGTGGGTATGGGCTGCCGGTGGACCGCTTCGGGGCGAACCTGACGGAGGATCGTCGCGCAGTGGAGAGCGACGGAAGGACCCGTCACCGGGTCATCCCAGTTTGAGGTAGCGCGGATGGCGCTCATTGGTCCCCAGCGAGCAGACCCAGGGCCAGGTTGTCTTCCCGACCTGGCGAGGACCGCCAATGAACACCATTGTTCCGCGTGCAAGTGGCTTCTCGACGGCAGGGCGGAGATAGCGTGGGACACTTACAAAATGGACACTAGTCCACTTTGCTCACGAGTAAAATGGACTGTAGTCCATTTTGGTCATGCTGGGGGCACTCGATGGACGGCCCCCCTCTGATCCACTGACGGGCAACCAGAGCTCCGCCGTCGTGGCGCCATCTGAGCTCCGCCTCAGAGCGAACGACGCGGCTTCACCGTAATAGCAAGCCAGTCGCCGTTCTACACTGCGTAGTCCGAGACCACTGTCGTCGCCTGGCGAGCGCCCAACGAACGGCGCTCCGGTGTTACGGACCGTTACGCAGAGTGCCGGCATCGCGCCACGGTCGGCGAATCTGGCGGTCACGGCCACGCTGCCCCCGTTGGACACCGGTGCGATGCCATGTTTGATCGCGTTCTCGACGAGAGGCTGAACGATGAGCGAAGGGATCCGCACCTCTTCCAGCTCCCGTGGGATGTCGATGGTCGTCGTGAGCCGCTCCTCGAATCGCTCATGTTCGATTTGCAAATAGCACTCGATCAGCTCACGCTCTCGGCCGAGCGACGTGAACTCCCCTTCTGATCGAAGCACTGCCCGCAGGAGTGTCGTCAGCCGCATCAACGTTTCAAACGCACGCGGTGGAGCGCTCTGAATCAGATAGCCGATCGTCGTCAAGGCATTGAACAAAAAGTGCGGGTTGATTTGAGCCCGGAGCGCCCGCAGCTCGGCCTCCGTCGCCAGCGACCGAATCTCGCGCTCTTGCAGCATGCGCTGGTAGCGCTCCTTGGTCAGCCTGATCGCGTCGATGCGGCGCGCGACAAGAGCGGCGACCCGCTCCAACATGTCGAGATCATCGGAGAGCAGTCTCCGCCCGCCCGCGAGCGCTCCGATGCACAGGATGTACTGCGGTGGCTCGGCCGTGGGGATGACGACTTCGTTGGGCGACGGCGAGCTCGACGTTTCGAGTGTATGAGCCTTGAACGTGACGGACGCGGCACTAAGGGCTGGCGCGAGTCTTGCGCAGGCACTGGCGAGGACGCCATCCGTGTCGTCGCACGCCTGGACCGCCGTGGTCATCTCGTCCAGCAGCTCGGCGTAGTTCGATCGCGAGAGCTCGACGCGGTCGACGAACCAGCTCGTTGCGCGACGCAGCCACGGAAAGAGGAGCACCGTCGCGATCCACATGCCGATCAGGAGCGCCACAACGCCGGATGTGCTCGGCGCCAACCCAGCCTCCAGCGCTGAATAGCCCGTCAGCACCAGGGCCACGAGCGCCAGCAGCGTCAAGGCCTGCTTCAGGAAGAGATCGGCCAGTGCGAATCGATAGTCGCGATACAGCATCGCGAACGCAAGCGGGATGGACGCGTGGTGGCCAATGAGCTCGACCGCCCAAGACTCGTTCGCGCCGTGGAACCGAGCGAGGTGGAGGGCGGACACGGCGAAGACGGCAAGGGCGCTCATCCAGAGCGCACGCCGCGCGTGGTCCTGCCCTCGCGTGGTAATCACGAGCGGCACGCTGAGCACGACGAGCCCGCCGGTCATCACGTCGAGACCCGTCGGAGAAGGCAGCGGTCCAGCGGTGGCTGCGGCATCGAGGTGCAGCAACCCCGCCACCGCCGCAGACCCGTACGCGAGCCATACCGCGGCCTGGACCAACCACAGCCTCGAGCCCTGCGGCTCGTGTTGCAATCGCGACACGGAGTGCACCACGACCGCCGCGAGCAGGCCGAGCGCCGTATAGGCCGTTGCCGCCAGCCACGGCGCCGCCGCATCGTAGCCAATCGCACCGGTCGCATGTATCAGGAGCTCGCCGATGTTCCAGACAAGGCCGAGCAAGGCCGTCGCGAGCACCAGGCGGTCCGTGCCGCCCCGCGCGCGCCACACCATCGCGAGGAGCATGGCGTACAGCGCGGCGCCGGTCAGATAGCCGACCATGTGTACGACCACCGGTGTGCCTGGCGTCGGCATGCACACCCATTGTACGTGACCACGGGAGCCTGATCCGCTCCGACAAGCAGTCGCCTCGTCCGAGTAGTGGCGGCCGCTGACGGTGCCCGGCGTGAGGCACGGACCTCATTCCGGCCGCAACGCATCGATGAGATCGTGTCGTCGAAGGGCGCGCCTCACGGGCACGTAGCAGGCCACCGCCGCCGCACCCGCCAGTAGGATCGGCGAGATCGCAGGCAGGAGCAGGTCAGGAACGGCCGGCATTCCGAGCGCGCGTGCGAGCACACCGGCCACCAGCCCGCCGCCGAGCATCCCGACCGCGACGCCTGCGACGACCGCGACGAGCCAGCGCTGCATGACGAGCCGCACGACCTGCGACGCCGGCGATCCAAGGGCGAGGCGGATGCCGATCTCACGCCGTGCTGACGCCACGGCCTGAGCCGTCACGGCGTGCGTGCCGATCACGGCGAGGCACAGCGCAATCACCGCAAAGAGCGCGAGCACGGCGGTGGCGATGCGGTGCTGCCAGATGGCCCGCTGTATGCGTGCGTCCATGGTGTGGACGTCGAAGAAGGACTGCTCGCGATCGACCGCGTCGATGGCGGTCCGCAGTTGATGTCGCACCGCCTCTGCATCGGTCCGTGTTCGCACGACGATGTAGGAGTCGCCGGCGAAGAGCTGGGTATTCGGCGCATACACCTCGAGCCCGCGTCCGTCATCGAGGCTGCTGAATCGCACGTTCCCAACGACGCCCACGACAGTCAGCCATACGTCAGAGCCTCCCCACCTCCAGTGCCCTGTTGATTCCACACGACTCGGATGCGACGACCGAGCGCATCCTCGCCGGGCCAGAAGCGCTGTGCCGTCCGCGTGCTGACGACGGCCACGGGAGGTGAGCTGGCGTCATCCGTCCACGCGAACGTCCGGCCCTGCAGCACTGGAATGCCCATGGCACGAAAGTAGGCGGCGTCGATCAGTTGAAAATTGATGAACGGCTCCTCGTCTGCGCGACCGCTGGCACGCCCCTCGACGAGGACACGTGGTGAGGACAGCTCGAGTCCCGAGAACGGGAGAAGGTTATTCGTGCCGGCTGCCTCGACGCCGGGAATCATCACGAGACGTTCGGTCGCCCGGCGGTAGAACTCCGACGTCGTCGCGATATCGGGATACCGGCCCCACGGCGGATCCACGCGAAACGTCAGCACGCCCCGGCTGTTGAAGCCCGTATCGACGCGCAGCAGCTCACGAAGCGCACCACCGAACAGCGCAGCCATCACCAGGAGAATCGTGGCAAACGCCGCCTGGCCGCCGAGCAGGAGGCGGCGGGTTGTCTGTTGAGCTCGGTTGCCGGCAGAGCGGTGCGATTCCTGCCTCAAGACGCGATCGACGTCGGTGCGCACGGCATAGGAGACCGGGAGCGCCACGACAGCGATGGCAGTGAGCAGCGTTGTGGTGGCAGCGAACAACCAGACAGTGACGTCCAGCTCTACACCGAGCCACGGCGGCAGGTCGGTTCCAATCATCGCGGTGAGACCGCGAAGCGCCCACCATCCGCCAACCCCACCGAGCACGGCACCAGCAATCGCCAGGAGCAAGACCTCGGCAAGAGCGTGTCGGACGAGATGATGCCGTTCGGCGCCCATGGCCAGCCGGACGGCGGTGTCTCCGCTCGACGCGATCGCGCGTGAGAGCAGCAGATTGGTCACGTTGACGCACGCGATGGCCGTGAGCAGCCCAACCGCGGCGACGAGCAGCCACAGATACGGTCGCGCGCGCCCGACGTACGCCTCTCTGAGGGGTGTGGCGCGCAGCGTGACACCCACGTTGGTGTCGGGATACATCCGCGCAAACCGTGCCGCGAAGCTATCGAGCTCGGCCTGTGCCTGGTCGAGCGCGACCCCCGCTCTCATCCGCGCGAGCACCGAGTAGCGGCGCACATGCGGCGCGTCATAGTCGGTGATGGCGCGGAATACGTCCGTCTGGAGTGGATAGTCGAAGCCCGCCGGCAGCACCCCGCTCACCTGGTATCGGCCACCATCCATCACCATGGTGGAGCCCACGACGTCCGGGCGGGCACCGAAGCGCTCCCGCCACAAGCGATGGCTCAACACGACCCGATACTGGCGCGTGAAGTCTTCCCTTGAGGGCCAGATGCCGCCGTGGATGGGCCGTACGCCGAGCACATCGAAGAGCGTCGACGTGCCAATCGTGCAGGTCAGCGCCTGCGGCGCTCCGGCGCCCGTCAGGTTGTATTGCGATCGGTAATACGCCGCCCATCCGTCGAACATCCGGCTGTCGCGCTCCAGGTCGCGATACTCGCGGAGCGCCACGCGCCCCTCCTCGGCGTCGAGGACCGCCTCGATCGTGACGAGACGATCCACGTTCGCGAAGGGCAGCGGCCGGAGAATCAAGGCCTGCACGAGGCTGAAGATCGCGGTCGCAGCGCCAATGGCGATCGCCAGCGTCAGGGCGATCGCCACCGAAAGCGCCGGATGACGAATGATGAGTCGAAACGCAAGCCGGACGTCTCGCAGCATGACGACATCCAGCTTCCCTCCCACGTGGCCGACGTGCCACCGCCAATCAACGAGCGGACGGCACACGCCATCGAGCGGCGTGAAGCCGCCGCCCATTGGGCTTCGAGCCATTCATGGTCTCGACTCGATTAGTGGTGTCTGCTCTGCTCCCCTGCCAGTGAGCCGACCGAACGCGCCATTCAGCAGGACGAGGATGCCGTTCGTTGGGTTTCAAGAGGCGACGCCGCACGAGTTTCGCTAGCCTGATAGACCTATGCTGGAAGCGGTCGACCTCACGAAGCAGTACAACGGCGTCACCGCGCTGGATCGCCTGACACTCACCGTGAGCCCGAGCGAGGTGTTTTGCCTGCTGGGCGCAAACGGCGCAGGCAAGACGACGACGATCAATCTGTTTCTGAACTTCATCCCACCAACCTCGGGCCGCGCGTGCATCAACAGCCTCGACGTCACCACGCATCCGCTCGAGACCAAGAAGTACGTGGCGTACATTCCCGAGACGGTCATGCTCTATCGCAACCTCACGGGACTGGAGAACCTCGAATACTTCAGCGCCCTCGCGGGCCATGATCACTACTCGCGCGACGATTTGCTCCGGTTCTTCGACGAGGTTGGATTGGCGCGCGACGCTGCCGCGCGGCGTGTCGGCACCTACTCCAAGGGGATGCGGCAGAAGGTGGGCATTGCGATCGCGCTGGCCAAGCGGGCGAAGGCGCTGCTGCTCGACGAGCCGACATCGGGTCTGGACCCAAAGGCGGCCAACGAGTTCTCGAGCCTGCTCGGGAAGCTAAGCGGGCAGGGTGTCGCCGTCCTCATGGCCACACACGACCTCTTCCGCGCCAAGGAGTCCGGCACGCGCGTCGGCATCATGAAGCATGGGCGGCTCGTGGCGGAGATGCCAACGAGTGAGATCGGACACACGGATCTGGAGCGGATCTATCTCGAGCACATGCACGACTAACTGGTTACGTGCATCGAAGCCTTCGCGCACGTCCTCGCACGCAGGTCAGGCGCGCGTAATGGTCAGCCCAAGTTGTTCATACGGCTCCGTGACGGTCGCCGGCGTGTCCGGCTCGACGATCAGGCCGCTCGCCTCGCCAATGGGCACGATCACATACGATGAGGCGGCATTGAGCTTCTCGGTGGACGCGAGAACCATCGTTTCCGCGGCGCTGCGCAGCAGGGCGCGCTTCACGTGCGCCTCTTCCAAATCCCCCGTGCTGAGGCCCGCCTCGGGATGGATGCCGGTCACCCCCATGAAGTAGACGTCGGCTCTGATCCGCGCGATCGCCTCGATGGCGGCGGCGCCCACCGCGACAATCGAGTGCTTGAAGAGCTTCCCGCCGATCAGCACGACTTCCACCGCCGCATGCTCGACCAGCGCCACGGCAATCGTCGGACTGTGCGTCACCACCGTCGCGCGCAGGTCCGGCGGCAGATGACGCGCGACCTGCAGCGCCGTGGTACCGCCGTCGAGGATGACAACCTGACCGGGCTGGATTACGCGAGCGGCCGCGCGGCCGATGGCGGCCTTGCCGGCGGTGGCGAGACGTTCGCGGCCGGCATAATCGGCGACGGCTGGTGAGGCCGGCAATGCGCCGCCGTGGACGCGCTGGAGACGGCCTTCCTGGGCGAGCTCGCGGAGGTCTTTGCGAATGGTGTCCTCGGAGAGGTGCAGCTCCTGGCTGATGGCCTTGGCAACGATCTGGCCATCGCGGCGGAGCCTTTCAAGGATGAGTTGCTTGCGCTGGCGCGTGAGCATGGTGCGGTCCACGAATTGTCACGATATTACACGATATGTCACGAAACGGCTTGAATTGTCATGATACCGCACGTATCGTAGATCGCTGGTCGCCGGTCCGCGATGAACCCGGCCAACGAACCCGGCGAACGAACCCGAAACAAGAGGAGAAGCCATGGCGCACGATGACCGCACCGCCGAGCTCCACAACAGCGACAGCACCCTGATCATCTTGATCGCCGGCCCCTACCGCTCGGGCACCGATGGCGACCCATCCCGCATCGACGCGAACCTCCGCGCCCTGGAATCGTACGCGCTGCCACTCTATCGTGCTGGGCACATCCCGATGATTGGCGAATGGGTCGCCCTGCCAATTGCTCGTGTCGCCGGCTCGCGGCAGCCTGACGACGAGCTGTCGGAGGAGTTCCTGTATCCGGTGGCGAGCCGTCTCTTGGAGCGCTGCGACGCGGTGCTCCGCGTTCCCGGGGCATCCAAGGGGGCCGACGAGGATGTTCGGCTGGCGCAGGAGCGGGGTCTCCCGGTCTATTACGACCTGCGAGATGTGCCGGTTTTTCGGAAAGCGTGATACAGCCGCGCGTCAGATCGACCCGAGGCGCTCGAGTGGGCGTTGGGACAGTACGCTTGATTTAGGGGCGAGTAGGACTCACGTGACGCTCGTCTGTCGGTAGGCGCGCCACGCCATAGCGAGACCGCCTGCACCAGCGAGGAGCATCATCACGATATCGAGCATGGCCGCACGTGCGATGTCGGCGGCATCCTCCTCGACGAACTGGAAGCGCGGCGTCTTGGTAAGCTCGCGAATCGGCACGCGGTAGTAAATCTTCGGGATGAAGTAGGCGCGCCATGCAGCCACATACTCGGCCAGCTGCGCATTGAAGCGGCGGCGACGCTCGGAGCCGGCCCCCGCTGCTTCTTCGAACGCGTGTTGCATCATCAACGCAGGCGAGAGAAAGCGGGCGACGCGCAGGAACCCGGCCTGCGCCGCTCGATCGCGCGCATAACGCTCTTCGATGCGCTGGACGCGCGCCTCCGATTCGAGGAGCGCGCGCATCTGATAGATCATGAAGCGCTCGAGGGATCCAACGGTGTCGGGATCGATGTCGCGATACTCGTCGAAGAAGGCCGCCAGAATGCGCTCGTCCGAGCCTGACCACACCTCCTGCTGCACCTCTCGCACGGCTTCCTCGAGATCGGCCCGGGAGGGTACGGGGTACCACGTCACAGCGGTCGCATGCAGGAGGGCGGGCACGATCACGGCGGTGCCAAGCCACGTGCCGACGAGGGCCAGCGTTGTCGTGCCCGACCGCCGCACGCGCGCGTCGAGCCACGCGGCGAGGCCGAGCCAGAACAGACCGTAGGCCAGGATCGCCGCCGCGACGAGGCTCAGCCGGAGGCCAGGCTCCCCCTCCGCCGCGGCATCCGCGGACGTGCCGAGGATGCCGATGCCGATGACGCTCGCGAGCGCGAAACCCAGCACCGGCCCGCCCCTGACGCACATCCGCACAGCGGCAAGCCGACCAAGCGGGGTCCCCTGGGAGACGAGCAGCGGCAGCACACCCTCACGATCGGCGGCCAGGAGCGGCGACGTTGCCGCGATGAGCAGCAACGGCAAGATCATCATGACGATGAAGGCGGGGTCGAAGCGACCGGCGCGCAGCCAGAGCGGCTGGTGCAGGTCGGACAGGCCTGTGTACTGGTTCGAGTCGACGGACACGAGGACCTGCGATCGCTCGATGTCGGTATCGCCGACGGCGAGCGCCCCAAGCGGGGGCGGCGCCCACGTATGACACCGTGAGACCCTGCCTCGCGCCAGGTGTCAGGTCGAAGAGAGACTGAAACGTCCGTCCGCTGAGAGGCATGTTCTCGACGAGACTCCGATCGATCACCGTGCCGACCGCCGGAGACTCCTGGATGCGGCTGCCTTCCGCGCGCACCTCGACCACGGCCTCGACACCCGGCAACCGTAATTCGAGTGTGACGGCAAGCTCATCGCCGACGTTCAGCGTCAGCGCGGACAATAGCGACGACGAGAACGCTTCGGTCGTGGCCTCGATGGTGTAGGTCGAGGGTGGCACCTGCGCGAAGGTGAACAGCCCAGCCGCATCGGTAATCGCCGTTCGCCGTTGACTGGTACCCCGGTTCGTGAGGAACACGATCGCGTTCGCGACGAGGCGGCCGCCCGGGTCGACGACCACGCCGCGGACCGTGGCGGTTGAGGCCTGCGCGAACGCTCGTCTGTCACTCGCGACGAGGAAGAGGAAGACGAGAACGAGGGTAGTGGCAAGCGAAACGTGAGGGACACGCCAAGAGCGATATGTGGGCAACGGGTCACACCATCCTGCACAACGAGGCAATCGACGGTAGTGCCATGGCGGTGGCTAGGCGGAGCCAGATCCGCTGAGCGGAAGTTCAACGCCGATGAGTGGTTGTAGGAGCGGAATCAGTTGTGTTCGTCAGCCGGCCATCCCGGCGGCGATTGCCTGTGACGTCACTTATCAGCGAGCGGCCAGGTCTGGGTGGTAAACGGCGCGTGGGGCTTCTGCGTAGTGCTCATCTCCGACACGATTGTTGCCGCAGTAGTCACAGTGAGCAAGGATGTCGTCATCTCGGTCCCTCGTGGCCTCAGCCACTCGTCGCGCTGTGTGCACGCGTCTTGGCGGACCCTCCTAAGTGGTCCACTAAGCCGCCCCGCCGCCTGCATGGCATCTGGCTTGCTGGCTCTCACGCCCACCATGCCATCAGTGCATCACATCGTCCCTGTATGTCTGGCTCTCCTCTTGTTCCTCGCGGCGCCGAGTCATGCGCAGGACCTGGCGTCGGCGGTGACCCAAGGTGACCTCCTGTTCGACACGCGGTTGCGCTACGAGCGGGCGGAGGAGGACAACGACCTGGAGGATGCCTACGCCACGACGCTGCGCCTACGCCTTGGCTACGCCACGGGACGCTGGCGCGGTTTCGACGCCCTGGCCCACTACGAGGTCGTCGTCGCGCTCGGTGGTGACCACACGTACAACAGTGGGCCGGCGTTCCTGGACAGCACCAACGGCAGGACCACCCGCACCACTATCGCTGATCCCACCGGCAACGCGCTCGACCAGGTTTGGCTGCGCTACCAAGGTCTGGCCGGCACGGCCATCACGCTGGGACGCCAGCGCATCACCCTGGACAACCACCGCTTCATCGGCGACGTCGGCTGGCGCCAGGACGACCAGACCTTCGATGCCGCGACCGTCGTCAATACATTGCTTCCCGCAACGACGCTCACCTACGCCTATCTCCGTGGCCAGCGCTTCATCTTCTTCAACGACAACGGGCTGAACGCCCATGTGCTGCACGCCCGGCATGAGGGCATTCCCCACCTCACCCTGATCGGGTATGTGCATCTCATCGACTTCGACAACGACACGGACCCGCGGGCCCCAGGCACGCCGGACCATCGCAATCTGGGCCTGCGGTCCGAGCTGCGCCTTGAACGCGCCGGGTTGAATCTGGAGTACGCCGACCAGTCGGGCCATGCCGATGCCCCGGCGACGGTGGACGCCGAGTACTGGTTGGCCGAGGCCTGGGCCATGCTGGGGCCGGTGACGGGCACGGTGGGCTACGAGGTCCTGGGCGGCAACGGGCGATACGGCTTCAGCACGCCGCTGGCCACCAATCACAAGTTCCAGGGCTTCGCGGACGTCTTCCTGAGCACGCCCCCGGCGGGCGTCCGCGATGCATATGTGACCCTCGCCGGCAATCTTGCCCGGTTTCAGTTGACGGCGACCTACCACGACTTCTCGGCCGAGGAGGGTCGCGGCCAGTACGGCGACGAGATCGACCTCGTCGTGGCGCGCCCGCTCAACGACCGTTTCTCGGTGCTGGTCAAGTACGCCGAGTACCGCGCCAAGGAGTTCGCCGTCGACACACGACGGCTCTGGCTGCAGGCCGACTATCGCTTCTGACCTCGCGCTCGTCGTGCGATCGCTGAGGTTGTCGTGTCTGCATCCGACATTGCTGTGGCAAACGCCTCGATCCTCACAATGATGTCGCCGGGCTCCGCCGGCCACGTCACCTTGGCAGTCGCGTGATCCGCAATGCGTGCGGGCCAAAACGCGCGACCTCGCCAGTCCCGATTCCCCCGACCTCGGTGGCACCCGTCTTGCTCGTTCCTGGTGTCTTTCATGGTGCGGTTCACCGATTGCCTGGTGCGACTCACCAAGTCAAGGAAGGTGCCGCACGATGTCAACGTCCAGTCGTCCGCCGGTCGTGGCCAAAGCGACGCGCATCCAGCTTCTGAGCTTTCGTCCCCCGCACATGCGCGCGTTCCACATGACGTGGTTCGCATTCTTCCTCTGTTTCTTCGCATGGTTTGGTATCGCGCCGTTGATGGCCGTGGTCCGTGACGAGCTGGGCCTGACCCGAGCACAGGTGGGCAACACCGTCATCGCTTCCGTGGCCGTGACCATCGTCGCGCGCCTGTTCATCGGCTGGTTGTGTGACCGACTCGGCCCGCGTGTGACGTACACGTGGCTGCTCATCCTGGGCTCGCTCCCGGTGATGGGTATCGGCCTGGCGCAGACGTACGAGACCTTCCTGCTGTTTCGCCTGGCGATCGGCGTCATTGGCGCCTCGTTCGTCATCACGCAATACCACAGCTCGGTGATGTTCGCGCCGAACGTCGTCGGCACGGCCAACGCAACGACCGCCGGATGGGGCAACTTGGGAGGCGGCGTGACGCAGATCGTGATGCCGCTGCTCTTCACGACGCTCGTTGCCATGGGACTGGGCGACTTCTGGAGTTGGCGGCTCTCGATGGTGGTGGCCGGCCTGGTCTGCATGGCGACCGGCGTCGCCTACCACGTCCTCACCCAGGATTGTCCCGAAGGGAACTACCGGGACCTCGCCGGCGCCGGCGCCCCGTCCGGCGCGAGGGGGGGCGGGTTCAGAGAGGCGTCCAGCGATCCACGCGTGTGGGCGCTCTTCGTGATCTACGGCGCGTGCTTCGGCGTCGAGCTGACGATCAACAACATTGCCGCGCTGTACTTCATGGATTACTTCGACCTCGGCCTGCGGACGGCTGGCGTCGTGGCCGGCTTGTTCGGTCTGATGAACCTCTTCGCGCGCACCCTGGGTGGCGTCCTCGGTGATCGTGCGGGCCTCACGTGGGGCCTGCGAGGACGCGTGACGTGGTTGGCGGTCGCGCTCGCCGGCGAAGGTGTGACGTTGATGTTGTTCTCGCAGATGACCGGTCTCGCCGCGGCCATCGCCACGCTCATCCTCTTCAGCCTCTTCGTCCAGATGTCCGAAGGGGCGACCTACGCGGTCGTCCCCTTCGTCAACCCCGGCGCGCTCGGCTCCGTCGCGGGGATCGTGGGCGCCGGCGGAAACTGTGGCGCGGTTCTGGCGGGGTTCCTGTTCCGCACAGAGGCGCTGTCATGGCCCCACGCGTTGTTCATCCTTGGCGGCCTGGTGCTGGCGTCGGCGGGTCTCACGGTGTTCGTCCGGTTCTCGGACGCGGCGGAGGCCGCTGCGCGGCAGGACCTGGCCTCGGCACCGGAGGCAGCGTAACCGAACGCCGATTGCTGCGGGAGAGTCGCGGACAGGGCGACAAACCTGTCGTCGGTCATCACACGTCGTCACGCAAAGCGACGATAGGATCCACGCGCGACGCACGCCAGGCTTAATCAATTAATTAAGCACCCGGGCATGCCCCCTACCAAGGCCACCAGAAGAGATAGGCCGCGCCCTGACCTTCATTCGCGCCAGGCGCGCCAATGACCAGCCTCCAGCGGTCGAGAACGACCGACGTACCGAACGCGTCGCCGCCTGCCCCGTCCGAGGCGATCAGCTTCGTCGCCTCCGTCCATGTGTCTCCGGTGCGTATGAAGACGTACGCCGCGCCTTCGCCCTCTGAACCCTCGGCGCCATCGGCACGCGGCGCGCCGACAACGAGTGTGTTCCCATCCAGCGCGACGGAGCGGCCGAAATCATCTCGCACTGGAGAAACAACGTCCCAGGCGATGAGTTTGTTGGTCTCCGTCCAGGTGTCTTCGACCCGGCTGAATGTGTATACCCCACCCTGAACGATTCCGGCGTATGAGGCGCCCCCAGGCGCGCCCACGATCAATGTCGTTCCACTTTCTTGCCGTTGGGAAGGGCCAGCATCGTCGCTGAGCGAAGGTCGATCGCGAGAGGCAGTGAAGGCGACCGACGCACCGAAGTTGTCGGCGGTCGTGCTGGCGGTCTATGCGCGCACGTGTCCCGTTCATGGGTTGGCGACGCCCTCTCATGGAGTTCCTGTTTTGTACTCACGCGGGTGGACACCACACTCTGCGCAGCTTCCGTCGGCTACTGTCGCCGGCGCGCGTCGGGCGCTCCACAAGGGAAGGAACATGAAGAAATGACGTGCAGGCTCTCGAGCATCGTTCCGCGGGTCAGTCGCGTGAGACCACAGCGGATCATCGGGCTGATAGTGCTCGTCCTGCTCGTGGCGGTGTACATGCTTCCGGCCCATGCCCAGACCCGGACCAGTGGTGCCGTGCTCGAAGGGACGGTCGTCGCGGCCACGAGCGGTGAGCCGCTCGAGGGCGTGAGGCTCCTTATCGTGGGTGGGCGTCATCAGGTGCTCACGGACCAAGGAGGTCGCTATCGCATCACGGGCCTCCCGCCGGGCGCGGTCACGGTGACGGTCCGGCGCACCGGCTACCTGCCGGTGCGGGAGACGCTCGAGACTCCTGCGGGCGGCACCGTGAACCGCTCCTTCGAGCTGGAGGAGGAACCTAGCTTGATCGAGGAGGTGACGGTCACGGCCACTCGAGAAACGGAGGAGATCCGGGACTTGCCCATGTCGATCGGCATCGTCTCCCGTGAAGAGACGCAGCGGATCCGCGCCACGGACCCGGCACAGGTGCTGAACCGCGTGGCAGGTGCGCACATCGTGCCCTTCGAAGACATGGCGACGCACAATGCCGTGCGGCAGCCGCTGTGCTGCCGCGCCACGCTCCTGGTCTCGGAGGATGGCGTCCCATTGTCGTCACCATCCTTCTACAGACATAGCGTGATCAACTGGGTCGATCTCGTGCACGCCGAGCGTGTGGAAGTGCTGAAAGGACCGGGAACCGCCATCTACGGGAGCGACGCCGTGAGTGGCGTGATCAACGTCATCACGGTGGACCCGCCCGTGAGCCCCTCGGGCGACGCATCCGGCGAGCTGGGGCCCTACGGATACCGGCGAGCGACGGTCGGGGCCGGTGGCACGTTCGGCGGGCACGGACTCCGGGTGGATGCGGCCTTCGCCCGCTCAGACGGCCGAAGGGAAAACCCAATGGAGCGGCAGGATATCAGCCTCCGTTGGACGACGGCGCTCCAAGACCGCGCGCACTTCCGGACGTCACTGGCCTTTGGCAACGTGAACGGTATCGGAAACGATGATCAGACGCCGGAGGAGTTCTTCAGCCGGAGCACATTCAACCCGTACCCAATCGCGAAGAACGACGCCACCGTCGCACGGGCGTCGACCACGTATCGACAGGCGGCGGGGAGCACGTCGTGGAGCATTGCGCCGTTCGCACGCTGGATGGACACGCCTCTGATCCCAGCCTTCACGCTGGCGACGAACCCCGTGGTCCGCGAGACTGAGCTCTCCTCGGGCGGCGTGCTGGCGCAGGTTCGACACGCGCTCCCAAAGCTGCGTACTGTGTGGACCACCGGAATCGACATCGATTACACGGCCGGGCGGCGACGTGAGCCTCGCATTACGCCCGTCGTCGAGAGCGATGGTCAGGGCAGGGAGATCTGGAGCGACTTCGCCGTCGATGTCGAGGAGCCGCGATACGATTATCGATGGACGTACGCCGGCTCCGCGCTCTACACGCAGCTCGACATCCTGCCGACGGAGCGGCTCCGGCTGAACGCAGGTGTCCGGTTCGATCGCGCACGGTATAGTTACACGAACCGCCTGCCGGTCGTGACGACCGGGTCATTTCGGCGCCCACCGGACAGCGACCGTCGCTACTCGCGCCTCACGCCGAAGCTCGGCCTCACCTACCGCCTCTCCGAACAGGTCACGCTATTCGGTGCACACCGGCATGGCTTCCGGGTCCCTCTCGAGGATCAGCTCTTCAAGCAGGGCGCGTCGGAGAACACACTCGACCTCGAGCCGATTGATGTGGTCTCTTCCGAGCTCGGCGTTCGGGCACGCGTGATGCAGCGATTGCAGGTCGAGGCAACGGCGTATCGGATGCGCTTGACCAACGACATCCTCAGCTTTCGCGACCCGGACGGCCAGGCCGTCGCGACAAACAATGGACAGACCTTGCACCAGGGAATGGAAGTGAGCGCCAGCGCGGCACCGGTGCGAGAGCTGCAAGTGCGTCTGGCGTACTCGCTCGCCAGACACGAGCTCCAGCACTGGCTCGCCGCCGACAATCTCGACCTCAGCGGAAACGAGATGGATGTCGCGCCCCGGCATACGTGGAACGCCGAGCTGAGCTACGCGCCCGCCGTGCTCAGGGGCGGTACGCTCGCTTTGGAGTGGCTCGGCATGAGTGGGTATTGGGTGGACCGGGCCAACACCAAGTGGCAGGAAGGTTACGACGTGTTCCATCTTCGCGTCAGCGCTCCGGTCACCCGTCGCATCGAGCTGTTCGGTCGCCTGATTAATATCACCGACCGCCTCTATGCCACACAGGTCTTCGACGGGTTCGGCGACATCGACCGCTTCTACAATCCAGAACAGCCGAGAGCGCTCTATGCCGGCATGCGCGCGCGGTTCTGACCTCTAGCGGTTCGACGAAGAGCCGCACGGCACAGCTGAAAGGCGCGCCGGAATCCTTGCCATGGTGACTGGCGGCTTCGGGGCTCTCCTACTGGCGGTTGCTCTCGTACGCATCGCACGTGCGCCAGTGACCGCGACGTGAACCACTAACCGCTCGGCGCCCCTGCCGTTTGCGGCCGGCGGGAGGCCACACGCCGGAAATCGATCGCGCGACACGCCGCTGTCCTCCATGCTTGGCTCGTTCTGACACGTACGCTACGCTCTGCGGAGTTTCCTGGTGTCGGGCTTCCGCCTGGCCACCGTCCGCCTAAATACGGACACTACAGCGAGGTCGTCATGGACCGACATCAACGAATCCGGCTGGCAATGTGGTTGTCCGCGCTGCCGATCATGGCCGCCGTCTCGGCGCTGGGGTCGCCACAAGGAAGTGGAGCAACACGCACCGCTACGCGCGGCAGGGCGTGAGCTTCAACGAAATGTCGGACGAGCAGCGTGCGAGAGCATTCGGTCTGCTCGAGGCCGGTCTCAGCGCGAAAGGGCTCGAGAAGTCGCGCAACATCATGCGGCTGAACGAGACCATCGCCGAGATGACGAAGCGTTTCGACGAGTATGGCGAAGGGCTCTACAACCTGACGGTCATGGGCGAGCCGTCCGCCACTGCGCCGTGGGGCTGGCAGCTCGACGGCCATCATCTGATCATCAACTACTTCGTCCTGCGGGATCAGGTCGTGATGACGCCCACCTTCATGGGCTCGGAGCCCGTTCGCGCCGATGCCGGGAAGTACGCGGGCACCGTCGTGTTGCAGGACGAGCAGAACAAGGGACTCGCGTTCATGCAGGCGCTCACCCCCGAGCAGCAGAAGAAGGCGACGCTGGAGCCGGAGAAGACGGAGAACAACGCGCAGGCGCAGGCGTTTCAGGACAACCTGGTGCTCGATTACGCGGGCGTGCGCGCCTCCGAGCTCAACGACGTACAGCGAAAGCTGTTCGTCGATCTGATTGGCGAGTATGTGGGCAACATCGCCGAAGGCCACGCGAAAGTCCGCATGGAGGAAGTGCTGAAGCACCTCGATAACACGCATTTCGCGTGGATCGGCGCCTCGTCGGCGGACGCCGTGTTCTACTACCGGATCCACAGTCCGGTGATGCTGATCGAGTTCGATCACCAGACGCCCGTGGCTCTGCCCGGTCCCAAGGTCCCCGGCCGGATCCACGTCCATTCCATCGTCAGAACGCCGAACGGGAACGACTACGGGAAGGATCTGCTGCGCCAGCATTACGAGCAGCACAAGAACGATCCGGCGCACGGCCACGCGCGATAATCGGGCGCAGGTCAGCGAACGCCGTTGCGTCCACCGCACGCGGCTCCGCAGGCACGGGCAGGCGAAAGTCCAGCACGAGGGTTCCACCTAATCACCGGTAGGCGTGCTTGCGATGCGCCACGCCCATCACACGAACGGTCTTCTTCTTATCGTCCACGTCGTACACGATGCGGTAGGTTCCTACGCGGACACGATAAGTGCTGTCGGAGCCTTCCAATTTCTTCCCGTTACGTCGAATGGGCCACGCGGGCGTTCGGCGTCACGAACGTGTACTTCGGCGAGCCTCGGCGCGTCATCGCCACGCTTCGTCTGCGGCTGTAGAAGAGCCTTTTGAGAAACAGAGCTTCGATACGCTAAACTGTGACCCATGGACGAGCTCTACACCGCTGTGATCAAGCAGGATGGCGACTGGTGGCTCGGCTGGATCGAGGAGGTTCCTGGCGTGAACTGTCAGGAACGGTCGAAAGAGGACCTGCTGACAAGCCTACGCGAGGCGCTCGGCGAGGCGTTGGCATTCAACCGTCAGGAAGCACGCTCCGCCGCCGGTGCGGACTTCGTTGAGGAACGCATCGCACTAGGCGTCCCGGAGAATCACACTGGGGTCCACGCGTGACGCGTGGCGCGCAGGAAGCCAGCACGCCAGGGTGCCCACCGCCGCGATGGTGAGCAGGACGAGCCCGTATGTGGCGGCATCGTATGGCGTGACACCGAACAGCAAGCCGGCCACGAAGCGACCTCCCACGAACGCGGCACCCAAGCCCAACACCGCGCCCAGGCCGCAAAGTCCAAGACCTTCGCGAAGCACCAGCCCCCGGACGCCGCCAGGCGACGCGCCGAGTGCCATGCGGATGCCCATCTCCCGCCGACGCTGTGCCACGGCGTAGCTGATGACCCCATACAAGCCGAGGGCCGCGAGTGCCAGCGCCAACACCGAGAAGCCCGAGAAGAGCAAGCCCCAGAGGCGCCGCTGCCACAGCGACTCCAGCATGGTCCGCTCCACGGTCTTCGTCCACCGCACGGCAAGCGTTGGCTCCGCCGTCAGGATCGTCCGTCGCACGGTCGGGGCCATGGCGTCCGGATCGCCATTGGTGCGCACGAGATAGTAGCCGTTCGTGACCCGCCACTGCGTCATCGGGTAGTAGATCTCGACCCCCTCCTGCCCTTCCGCCGCCTCCTGTTTCACATCGCCGACGACACCGACGACCCGCGTCCAGGGATTCTCGGGGTTTGCCTCCATCCACGAGAGGTATCGGCCTATGGGGTCCTGGTTGGGCCAAAAGAGTTGTGCCGCGCGCTCGCTAATCACCACCACGGGCTCGGAGGTGGTCGTATCGGAACGCTCGATCAGTCGGCCACGCACGAGCGGAATACGCAGCGTCTCGAAGTACCCCGGGCTGACGTCGGCACCGGTGATCGAGACCTGTACCCTGCCGTCTTGCTCCGCCCGCCCGCGAATGTAGACGTCTGCACGGATCCTCCCCCGGCTCGTCAGGCTGTAGGGCAGCGAGTTGGTGACCGCGACAGACGAAACGCCGGGTAATGACTCGAGCTCGTCGAGCACGCGCTGATGCTGAGCGCTCACCGCGGCGGCCGCTTCCGTACGGGTTCCGTCTGCCCACGCCACGGTCCGCGCCGCGAGCACACCGCTTCCGCGGAAGCCGGGATCACGTTGCTGCAGATACTGGAACGTCCTCATCATCAGACCCGCCCCGATCAGGAGCAACACCGAGAGCGCCACCTCCACGACGACGAGCGCGGAGCGTAGGCGAGACCGCGCCGAGCCGCGCGCGCCTTCCCGGAGCCCGCTGGTTACGCTCACACGCGCCGCCGCCAGTGCTGGGGCGAGCCCGAAGAGCAATGCGGTCGCCAGGCCAATCGCCACGGTGAACGCGAGGACCGGTTGGTCGATCTCCACGCGCATCCACATCGGCAGCGGCACCGGGATCAACGCCAGCAGCCCGCGCACGCCGGCCAACGCGAGCAGGATGCCGAGTCCCGCTCCGACCAGACCGAGCAGGAGACTCTCGGTGAGCAGCGTACGCGCAATCCGCTTACCGCTGGCGCCCAGCGCGATCTTCACCGCGAGCTCGTTCCGCCGCGTGGCAGCGCGGACGAGCAGCAGATTTGCCACGTTCGCGCAGCAGATGAGCAACACCATCCCGACGCCGAGGAGGCAGACGAGGAGGTACGGACGCACGGCGCCCATCTCGAACTCTCGAAGCGGCGTCAGCTCCACTCCCACACCCGCGTTGGTGTCCGCGAACTCACGCCCGAGCGCCGCCGCGACGCTGTTGAGATCGGCTTTCGCTTCGGCAAGACTGACGCCCGGCTTCAGGCGCGCCACCGTCGCGTACCAGCGCGAGTCGCGTCGCTTGCCAAGCTGTGGATTCTCTGGTGGAAGGTTCGCGTACCACGATTCCATCGGTGTCCAGGCGTCGGTGCGCTCGGGGAAGGCGAACCCGGGCGGCATCACGCCGACGATCGTGTATGTCTGGCGATCGGTTCTCAGCGGCTTGCCCACGATGTCCGGATCGCCTGCGAATTGGGACCTCCACACGTCGTGCGCGATGACCACCTTGTACACGTCGCCGCCCGGCCGATCCTCTCGAGGCAGCAGCAGTCGTCCTAGGACTGGCGCCACGCCGAGCAGGCTCAGCGCCTGTGGGTTGGTCTGCGCCATACTGATCACGACGGGAGGCCCGTCGGTGAGCAGCCGCGTATCGAACACCGTGTAGGCGCCAAGGTCCGCCAAGCGCGTGCTGCGGTCGCGATAATCTTCGATGTCGCGCAGTGAACAGCCCCGCTTCGTATCCCCTTCCTTCAGGTTCACGGTTTGCATCTGCACGAGGCGATCCGGCTCGCGGTAGGGGTACGGTCGCAACAGCATCGCGTAGACGAAGCTGAAGATGGTGGTCGTCGCGCCGATCCCGAGTGCGAGCGTCAGCAACAACATGACCGTGAAGCTCGGCCGGCCGGCGAGCGATCGAATCGCGTCACGAAGGTCTGCAGGCAATGAGGACATCGGCGTTTCCAACCGAGAGGCGAGTCATCGCGTAGTACATCCGCGCTCGTCCGCCGAGGTCGCCCCATTCATCACGAACGGTTGTGTGAGGAGGACGAACGGCAGCTCCGGGCTCACTAGCAGCGTGCGGTACACCTGTCGTGTCTCGCCTGAAAGACCTGCGCTGCGGGCGACGGTTGTGGCCGTTCAATGACCACTCACCCGGTATTTGGAGCCGGCTGTTGCGTTTCGTGTGCCTCGCCGGCGTCTCGGTGCTCACATAACTGCGGCCAAGTAAAGGAGGACCGATGGTTCGGCGGATCGCCGTGAAGGAGATGCTCGAGATGGTGCGCGACCAGCGCTTCGCCTGGTCGGCGCTAGTGCTCGTCGTGCTTCTCGGTGGCGCGCTCGCCGCAGGGTGGCGGCATCTCAGCGATGTCGCTGCCGAGCACGAGCAAGCGCGCAGGCTCCAGCGTGAGCTCTGGCTCAACAAGGGCGAGATGAATCCACATGGGGCCGCGCACTACGGGCTGTTCGCCTTCAAACCGGTCGCGGAGCTCGCGTCGGTCGATCCCGGGCTCGACCCTTACGTTGGGGTGTCGGTGTTCCTAGAGGCCCACAAGCAGAATCTGGCACGCTATCGGCCGATCGAAGATGCGACGCCGCTCGCGCGGCTCGGCGCTCTGACGGCGAGCACGACCCTCCAGCTTCTCGTGCCGCTCGTCATCATCGGCCTCACGTTTACCGCGTTTGCCGGCGAGCGGGAACAGGGCACGCTGCGGCAGCTCATAAGCCTGGGCGTGCCGGCACAGGTGCTGGCGCGCGGCAAGGCCCTCGCCGTCATCGCACCGCTCGCCGCGATCCTCGTTCCCGCTGCGGCGATAGGCGCGATTGCCATGGCGCTGTACGCAGGTCGCGACGGGATGGCGCTCAGCCTGTCGCGCACTGCTGTCATGGCGCTGGTCTATCTCGCGTACTTTGCGATGTGGGTTGGCGTTGGGCTCATCGTTTCCGCCCGAGCGCGCTCGAGCCGATCCGCGCTCGTGGTGCTCGTGACGGTGTGGTTCGCGAGCAGTTTCATCGTGCCAAGGCTCGTGGCGTCCGCGACAGGGCGTCTCGTGCCAACCCCTACGGCCGTTGACTTCGCGGAGGCGATCGAGCGAGACAAGGCGGCGCTCCCGCCGTTTGATGCGCTCGTCGAGCAGGCAACCCACGAGTTGATGCGAGAGCACGGTGTCGATGATGTGACCAAGCTGCCCATGAATCCAGAGGGGGCCGCGCTCATCAAGGGGGAGGAAGCGGACACCGCGGTCAACAACCGGCACTTCCAGCGTTTGGCCAACGTCCACCAACGCCAGGCGAGCCTGTATCAGGCCGGCGCGCTGCTTGGTCCGCTCGCGGCGGTCCAGTCACTGTCGATGGCGCTCGCCGGAACGGACTATCCGCATTACCGGGACTTCCTCGACGCCGCCGAGCGCTACCGAACGAAGTACGTTGACGTCCTCAACCAGGATGTGCTCAGCCATCAGCCGGCCGGTACATGGGAGTACACGCGGGGCCGCGAGCTCTGGGAAAAGGTCCCGCCCTTCGAGTATCAGCTTCCAGGCACGGCCTGGGCACTGCAGCATCAGGGCCTGAGCTTGGCGCTCCTTGGCGCGTGGGTTGTCGCGGTGGCGGTGATGGTGCCGATGGCTCTGCGCTGGGATCGGGTGGAATAGCGAACCGTGTTGCGACATATCCTTCGCTTCGAATGGCGATCCCTCGTTGCCGACCGAACGGTCGCGCTCGTTGCAGGCCTCTTCTCCGCGGTCCTCGTGTATGGGGCAGTGACCGGCGCCGGGTGGGCGAGGGCGCAAGCCAACAGCCTCGAGACGCTCAGTGAGTCGAGCGCGCGTCGCGTCGCGGAGTGGCGCGAGTACGTGTCGACGACACCGCCAAGTGAAGAGGCACACTTTACTCCCGCCAGCCCGTCATACATCGGCGCGCGACAGGGACAGCATGCGCTGCTGCCGGTCTCGCCACTCGCCAGTGTGGCGATCGGCCAGAGCGACCTGTACGTCAACTACTACAAGGTCACCTCGCGGACCCGAGAATCGTTCGTCCACGGCGAGCAGATCGAAAATCCGCTCAGGCTGATGATCGGCCACTTCGATCTGGCGTTCGTCATCCTCTACTTCTATCCCCTCTTGATTCTCGCGGTCATGTACGACCTCACGTCTGGGGACCGCGACAACGGCACATTGCGAATGCTGCTGGCGCAGCCGCTCCAGCTGCGCACGTTCGTGCTGGGACGCCTGCTCACCCGCGCGGCGGTCGTCGTGCTTCCAGCGCTCCTCATCCCGGTGGTCGGCATCTCGCTCGGCGAGGCCAGTCTCGACACCGCGACGTTCGGCCGCCTGGCGATCTGGACGATGGCGGTTCTCGCGTACGGGGCATGCTGGTTCGCCCTGGCGGTGGCGATCAATGCGATGGGGCGGCCGCCGGCCTTCAATGCCTTCGCGCTCGCGGCCATCTGGCTCCTCGTGGTGGTGCTGGTGCCCGGGCTCATCAACATTGCCGTCGCATCAGCCTATCCTGTGCCGTCCCGCGTGGAGTTCGTCAACGCCACGCGCGTGGCCACTGACAAGGCCCGCGTCGAAGGCAGCCAGCTCCTCAGCCGATTCCTCGAGGACCATCCGTCGATCGAGGCCACCGATGAAACGATGGAGAACTTCGACATTCTGCAGGCCGCTCGCGACGAAGACGTGGCGCGGCAGCTCGAGCCGGTGATTGGTCGATACAACACGCAGCTCGGCAAGCAGCACGCCGCGGTCTCCCTGCTTCAGTTCCTGTCACCGGCAGCGGTGGCACAGAGCGTGCTCTACGATGCCGCCGGCACGAGCTTGGCGCGCTATCAGCACTTCTTCGCGCAGGTGGACGGCTTCCACCAGCGGTGGAAGCAGTTCTTCGAGGCGCGTGGCTTCAGGGGAGCGAGGATGCGTCCCGTGGACTTCGACAGATTGCCCACTTTCACCTACGCGGAAGAGCCGCTGCAGGCGGTCGTCCGCCGAACGTGGCTGCCGCTCGCCGCGCTCTGGGCAGTTGCGGTTGGCGTCCTCGCCGCAGCGTTCATGACGTATCGGCGATACGTCGTCGGCTAGTGTCCTGTCCGCTGCTAGACGGTGAGGAGCGCGAGGCGCGTCCGTCGTTCACCGTTGCGCATGCACATCTGGCCGCGGATCGGTGATGAAGCCGTCCCGATTGGGCATCTTCACGGCTGGCAGGGTCTTCTCGTCGAGCATGTGATGCTTTCCGACAATGCCGCTCAGATACAGCGTGTATGCGGTCACAGCATACACGTCGTCGGCGCTCAGCGACCCCGGAGCTTGGTATGGCATGGCGCGCCGCGTGTAGTCGAAGACAGACGTTGCGTACGGCCAGTAGCTGCCGACGGTCTGCTTCGGCCTCTCGGTGTCGAGAGATCCGATACCGCCAACGAGTGCAGGACCGAGCTGGCCGCCTTCTCCGCGTACACCGTGGCACCCCGCGCACTCGGTCGCGTAGACCTGCTCACCCCGAACGGCGTTGCCGCGGCCGACGGGCAGGCCGGCTCCCGACGGAAACACCGTGATGTCGCGCTGCGTGATCTCGGACGGCGTTGCCACGCGACCGACGCCGTATCGCTCGGGAGACGGCGCGGCGAGACGTGTGCGACTGGAAACGTGAGGCTCACCGACATCGGCACGCTGGCGCAGGATCACGGCGAGCGCAAGCATCAGAAGCAATCCAACGGGGATCAGCCACAGCTTCTCAAACACTGATCACGCTCCCGTCTGCTTGTACCTGCCACGATTTGATGCCGTTGTAGTGGTCGGTGCCGCGAATGTCCCGAACGGCGAGGATCCGGTCACGGGTCGGCTGGACATAGCCCGTCTCGTCGGTGCAGCGAGACTGCAGGATGGCGACCTGTCCATCCCACGTCCACGGGAAACGAAAGCGCGTAAGGGCCTTCGGCAGGATCGGATCCTGAAGCGCGGCGTCCTGCCAGGTGCGGCCGCCATCGGTGGACACCTCCACGCGTGTGATGCGTCCGCGTCCTGACCACGCGATACCAGTGATTTCGTGGAACCCAGGGCCTTCCAGCCGCTGCTCGCCCGCTGGTCGGGTAATGACGGACTTCGCCTCCATCACGAACGTGAAGATGCGGGCTTTCCCACCGGGCATCAGATCCGTGTAATACGCGGACTCCTCCCGATGCATGCTGGGATGATCACTCACCTGCAGACGATGCAACCACTTGACCCAGGTGTTGCCTTCCCATCCGGGCACCACGAGCCGTACGGGATGCCCCTGCTCCGGCCGCAGCGCCTCGCCATTCTGCCCGTACGCGACCAGCACATCGTCGACGGCCTTGTCGAGCGGAATGCTTCGCGCGAGACGGCAGGCGTCCGCGCCCTCGGCAATGACCCACTTTGCCTCCGGCTCGAGACCGGCCTCCTGGAGCAGCAGCTTCAGTGAAACACCGGTCCACTCGCTGCAGCTGATCAGTCCGTGCGTGCGCTGCGGATTCGGCCCAGGGTTGCCTCGGTGCTCGTTCCACGAGTTGCCGGCGCACTCGATGAAATGGACAGTCGAGACTGACGGCAGACGCTGGAGGTCGGCGACGGTGAAGACCAGTGGACGGTCGACGGCGCCGTGTAGGAGCAGAGTGTGCGCGCCGGACTCGATGTGCGGGACGCCTGCATGATGCCGCTCGAAGTGCAGTGCCGATGGTGTGATGGTTCCATAGAGATCTTGCAGCGGCGTGTACGACCATCCGTTCCCGGGTGTCTTCGATTCATGAAGCTCGCGCTGGGGCCTTTCGGAGCGGGAGCGTTGGCCATAGGATCGACGCTCGCCGCCAGGCGCACGGGGTTGGTCGGCGTCGACTGACGCCAGCGCGCCCAAGCCTGTCGTTGCCGCCACCAGGAACGTTCGTCGATCGTGTGAGGTTCGAAGGTGTCGTGTCCTTATGGCGTAGTCACTCTGCCGATGGTCTAGCCTTCTGGAACGTGCGAGCGTGATGTTGTTACTACCAACTAGTAAGCCTGCGCGATTGATCGAGCGCGGCGCGAGCCTCATGGTGTCAGCGGCATGCGCCGGATGGCGCGCATTTTGTGGCAGCCGTCATGCGTCGTTCAGCCGCCTGCGCAGTGTGCTGACGATCATCGTTGCTAGTGCCAACTATAGGCGGAGCGCTGACACCTGTCAACCCGGCTTATATTGCCCTAGTGAGCGCCGGGGATAACCACGGAGAGTCAGAGCCGCAGCAACTGTTCACGCAGAATGCGCGACTGGAGACGGCTGGCGCGCAGCTCCTGCCCGTTCGTCAGGGAGAGAAGATAGGAGCCGCCTGGGAGCGGGCTCACGCGCGCAATCGCGTCGATGTTGACCAGCGCGCCCCGTTCGACACGGATGAACCGGCTCGCATCCAGCTTCGCCTCGAGGTCCTTCAGGCGGTAGCTGATCGTGTGCCGTTCCTTGGTCTTGGTGAAGATGTGCAGGAGCTCGCCCTCGGCGACAACGGACGCGACCTGGGTGACCGGCACGAGGATGATGTCCTCGCGCCGGCGCACCGGGATGCGGACCAACGGCGCGGACGGCGCGCGCGCGGTGTACTGCGAGACGGCGTCGCGTACGTGTTGGGCCTCCACGCGCGTGGCACGAGCCTCGAGGCGTTCCCGTGCCCGCTCCAGCGTTTGCTGCAAGCGGCTCCGGTCGACCGGCTTCAAGAGATAGTCGACCGCGTTCATCTCGAACGCCCGAATCGCATACTCATCGTAGGCGGTCACGAACGCGACGAGCGGGAGTCGATCCCGCCGAATCAGGCGTACGACCGCCAAGCCGTCGACCTCCGGCATCTGCAGATCGAGCAGCGCCAGATCCGGTCGCGTCCGTTCGATGAGCTGCACGGCTTCGGCGCCGTTCGGGGCCTCGCCGACGATTCGGACGTCGCCGCACTCGGTCAGCAAGTTGGCGAGCGAGAGTCGTGCAGGCCGCTCGTCATCCGCGATGACAACAGATAGCGGGCTCCGGATGGTCTCCATGGGAAAACGTTCCAGCTCCGTGGACATTATCACCAGTACACGGCGGTCTAGCCAGGTCGAGAGCTCATGAGCAATCCATTGTCGGTGGAGATGTGCTCGATGAAGAGAGCTCTCCTACGGACGGCTCCATGGAGACAACGAACAGACTGAATCTACCGATGAGTGGCACTTCATGCCTCGCCGAGCGGGCCAGAAATGCTCCCGCAAATGCGTCGGGCCAATCACTTCCCAGATTTGACGAGCAGCCATTGTCGCGTCGCCATCAGAAGCGACCCTCAGCGATCTCGTCGGAGGGACTATTCGTTGCGCAGGGCGACGATGGGCTCGACCCGCATGGCCTTGCGCGCCGGCACGCAGGCCGCGAGTAGGGCGACGAGACCGAGAACGATTGCAACACCACCAAAGGTCAACGGGTCGGTTGGTTGGACACCGTAGAGCATCCTCGCGATGAGCGTCGACAGCAGTAGCGCACCCACCATACCCGCGGCGGTGCCCGCCAGTGCCTGTGCCATACCCTGCCGCACCACCATCCACAATATGTCGGCCCAGCTCGCGCCGAGCGACATCCGTATCCCGATCTCGTGCGTGTGCCGCGAGACCGAGTAGCTCATGACGCCATAGATCCCGACAGCCGCGAGCAGGAGGGCAACCGCGCCGAAGACCACGAAGAGGAACATTTCAAAGCGCGGCTGCGCGTTCGCCTCGGCCACGGCCGCATCCAGGGTGAGGACCTGCGAAATCGGCAGGTTTCGGTCAAGAGACCAGACAGTGCGCCGCACCGCGGGGGCCATGTCCGCAGGGTCCCCTACCGTACGCATCACCAGTGTGATGTACGCCGTGTGCCCTTCGGGGGTCTCGAGGTACCGGCGGTTCTGGAGCGCGGCGAGGTATACCTCCGGGGAGGGCTCGTTGGCCCAGTCCAACTGCTTCGCATTCCTGGCCACTCCAACGATCGTCAGCCAGGTGGGCGGGTTCTCCGTCCCAGACTCGTACGTAATCCGCTTCCCGATCGGGTCTTCACCCGGCCAGTACTGACTGGCTGCTCGCTCGTTGATGATTGCCACTCCGGGCGCACGGGCATCGTCTTCATCAGTGATGGCACGGCCGCGGAGCAGAGGAATGCGCATCGTCGCGAAGTATCCGGGCGTCACGATGCGATACACGGCTAGCGGCGATTCGCCAGGGCGTGGCTTCGGTCGGCCCTCGATGGTGAATGGCCAGCTCCACAGGTCGCCGGCCAGCGGGAGATGGTTGATCCCGCCGACGGATCTCACACCGGGCAGCGTTCCGACGTTCTCGAGGAGCTCGCGGTAGAACGGCTCGCGCTGGTCGGGAGCCGCCTTGCTCGTTCCGGCGACCGACACCACCATCGAGAGCACGTTGCGCGAATCGAAGCCCGGGTCAATCGACTGCAGCGCGACGAAGCTGCGAACCATCAGGCCGGCGCCAATCAGCAGTATGAATGCCAGCGCGAACTCGGACGCCACGAGGAAGCTTCGCAGCCGGTTGCGGCGAATGCCGTCGCTGCCTCCGCGACCTCCCTCTTTCAGCGCGCCGCTCAGATTGCCAACGGTGGCCTGCATCGCCGGCGCTAGCCCGAATATGACCGTCGTGAGCCCGGTGACAACCAACAGAAACAGCACGACCTCGGTATCGATGCCCACCATGTCCACCTGTGGAAGGCTGGAGGGGCTGAGCGCGACCAGGGCTCTCGTGCCCCAAAAGGCAAGCAGAAGCCCGAGAAAGGCGCCGAGGGCCGCCAGGAGGAGGTTCTCGGTCAGGAACTGGGCGATCAGGCGCGCCCGACCGGCGCCGAGAGCGCTCCGCACGGCGATCTCCCGGTGACGATCGGATGTGCGCGCCAGCAGCATGTGGGAAACATTGGCGCAGGCGATCAGGAGCACGAATCCAACCGCGCCCAGTAAGATCCGCAGCGGCGTTTCAACCTTGCCAACCACGTTCTCTTTCAAGCGGGTGACTACCACGTCGCGGTTCGTGCCCGGGTGCTGCCGCTCCAGCCGCGCCGTGATCGTGGCAATCTCCGCCTGGGCACGTTCGAGTGTGACGCGCGGCCTCAGTCGCGCGAACACGCGAAGGCTGTTGCCTCCGCGGTCGAGGACACGATCGCCAAAGGCGGCCGGCACCCACAGCTCGCCGTGCGTTGCCCAGAAGGGCGCGAACTTGAAGTCGGGCGGCATGACACCAACAACGGTGTATGCCTCGCCGTTGAGGGCGATCGATTTCCCCAGCACGCTGCGGTCGCTGCCGAAACGCCGCCGCCAGAGCCCATCGCTCAGGATGACCTCGTGCTCCGAGCGGCTCCGGCCTCGGCCCGCGACAAACAGCCGGCCCAACGACGGCTGGATTCCGAGCATCGGGAACAGGTCCTCGGTCACGCGATGGCCCCGAATGTGCTCCGGTGGATGCCGGCCAGTGAGGTTGGCAGCCCAGTATTCCGCCGCGCCCATCCCTTCGAACGAATCGCTCTGATTGCGCCAATCAATGTAGTTGGCGACGGCGACTGGACCCGCGCCGTGGTGCAGCAGCGTGACCAGACGGTCCGACTCCTTGTATGCGAGCGGGCGAAGCAACACGGCGTTCACGACACTGAAGATAGCGGTGTTGGCACCGATCCCCAACGCCAGCGTTATGACGGCCACGACGGTAAAGCCCGAGGAGCGAACCAGGTTGCGCCCGCCGTAACGCACATCCTTGAGCCACTGCTCGATCCACGTGAACGAGCGCGCCGCGCGATGCTGTTCTTTGGCCTGTTCGACGCCCCCGTAGGCTCGACGGGCAGCCAGTTTCGCATCTTCCGGAGGCAATCCTCGGCGCTCGAACTCGTCTTGCAGCAATTGGAGATGGGACTCGATCTCGCGGGTGAGCTCGCGTTCCGCCGCCCGAGCACGGAACAGATTTGCAGTTCTCGCAAAGAATCGGCGCATCCAGGCTCCTTGTCGAGCGTCCGCAGACCGTCAGCTCCAGCGCTCGCTACAGGACGGCGATGGGTCCACACTCATTGGAGATCCACGTCGCCGCGCATCAACTGTGAAGCGATTGCACTTGGATGTCAAGCATAGTGCCGCCGGCGATTCACGCACCTGCACCATCGCATGCTCGCCGACGCCCCCCACACGTTAGGGCCTGTCAGGGAATAAGTGTGCCGTTTCTGGGTGTCGAGGCGCCCGTCTG